>JANPGQ010000537.1:0-1514 GCA_031423975.1 Cytophagales bacterium
TTATTTTAGAAAAATTAAAATCAATGAATCTCATTTTCGAGCAGTTAGTAAACAGGAAAAAAGATTAATGTCAGAAGCAAAAGCCCAATTAATTAAAGAACATAAATAATAAATAACTTGATAAATCTAATGAAAATGAAACACGAAAATTCAATGGTTGCTCTTTACGATACCCATGAAGAAGCCGAACAAGCCATTAAAAAATTACAAAAAAGTGGTTTCGATATGAAGCAACTTTCCATCGTTGGCAAAGATTATCACACCGAGGAAGCCGTCGTTGGCTATTACAACTTGGGGGATAGAATGAAAAGCTGGGGTGGCACGGGTGCATTCTGGGGCGGAATTTGGGGTTTATTATTGGGCTCTGCCTTTTTTATAATTCCTGCTATTGGACCACTTTTGGTGGCAGGTCCATTTGTAATTGCGTTGGTCGGAGCTTTGGAAGGAGCAGTTGTAGTAGGTGGATTGGGAGTTATCGGTGCAGCGTTGGCAGATATTGGGATTCCAAAAGATAGTATTTTGGAATATGAAACTGAAATCAAGGCGGGTAAATTTATGATTATTGCCCATGGAACGCATAACGAAGTCCAAAAAGCACGGGTAACCTTGGGAATTGAAGAAAATATAGTGGCTTAAAATCATTTATTTATGCGAAGTACCGTCCATTTATCAACGGAAAATTGAGATTATTAGCCTAACCTCGAAATGGTTGAATGGACATTTCAAATTTGTTTAACCCTATCAGGGTTATTTCGTCCCGTTTCCAATCTTCTCTGGGTAAACTTGACGGTGCTTCGCATATTTTATGATTATTCAAGTCACTTAAACTTCTTCCAAATACACATATTCATATAAATCTAAAAAAATGAAAAACGATGAAACCTTGCGTTCTGATGTTGAAAAAGCCATCAAGTGGGAACCTTTATTGAATGCTTCTGAAATCGGTGTTACTGCCAAAGACGGTATTATTACGTTGACAGGAACGGTTGATAATTTTCAAAAAAAGGAGTATGCCGAAGATGCCGTAAAAAGCGTATTGGGCGTAAAAGTAGTGGTAGAAAAAATTGACGTTCAGTTTGTCAGTGATATGCTTAATAGGACAGACAACGAAATTGCTTCTGAAATTGTCATTGCCTACAAAAATGATTATGATTTTCCAGAGGATAAAGTAAAAGCAAAAGTAGAAAATGGTTGGGTAACTTTAACGGGTGAAGTAAACTGGAATTATCAGAAAGATAATGCAAAAAGCACCGTGATTAAGCTCGGAGGCGTAAAAGGCGTTGTCAACGACATTAGAATTGCCCCTTCAATTTCTCAAGACGTTGAAAAAATAGACGTTGAAGAAGCCCTAAAGCGAAATTGGTCTATTGAAGCCGATAATATTGATGTGAAGGTTTCGGGTAAAAAAGTAACGCTTCGAGGGTCAGTTGATTCATGGTATCAAAAAGAAGAAGCGGGCAAAATTGCTTGGAATGCCCCTGGTGTTTTGGAAGTTGAAAACGATTTAGTGATTG
>JANPGQ010000538.1:0-7789 GCA_031423975.1 Cytophagales bacterium
TATTTGGGTGAATGGGGGTCTTGTTGCGTATCAGCGTAGGCATGATGCAAACGGTGCATAATTCCATAAGCCTTCGGACTCAGAAATGATGAACCTTGGGTGATATACGTGAAAACATAAAAGAATTTCTCCCAACGTTTAGACATCGTGAACATATGATGGGCAGCATAACGATGAAGAAAAAAAGTTTGAGAAAATAACGACAAATACCAATGGGCAAGAAAGAAAATGAGAATATACATAATTGAATTGTTTGGTTAAATGTAAATATTTGGGTAATTGGCTATCGGCTACATTTTTTTTCCTTGATAAATCATTCCTAACGAAGCAATAAGCAACATTGTGGCGGAACTTAGGGGCATTAAAATAGCCGCAATCACGGGTGATAGATGCCCCGATATGGCAAAGGATAAACCTATCAAATTATAGATTAGCGATACAGCAAAACTGAATTTAATTAGCCTTAGTCCGAATTTGGAATATGCCAAAAAGCTGGGTAGTTTTTTTAAATAATCAGCATTAAGAATGGCATCGCTGGATGGCGTAAAATGATTGGTATTTTCAGTAATGGCAATGCCCACATCAGCTTGTTTCAAAGCTCCAGCATCGTTTAGTCCATCGCCAATCATCATCACATTTTTGCCTTCTGTTTGTAATTTTTTAATAAAATCAAGTTTCTGTTGAGGGTCAACTTTAAAATGCAACTGCTCTGATTTGAACCACTGTGAAAGCATACTTTTTTCACCATCATTATCCCCCGAAAGCATGTAAATTGTATAACTCTCACGTAGTTTTTTAATGGTTTGTTCTATAGATTCACGGTATGAATTTTGGATTTCAAAATGCCCAATATACTCATTATCAATGCTTACGTGGGTGAAATTTACAGTCGGAGAAGCGGATTCTACTACTGGAATATTCAAGAATTTAGATGACCCTACCTTCAATAAATGACCATTGAAATAACCACAAACTCCCATGCCAATATACTCTTGAAAAACCTCCATTTCTATCGGTTTTAGGTTGGCATAAAAACCATTGATTCTTTGAGCAACTGGATGAGTTGAATTTCTTACCAATGATTTAATCGCAATTTGTTCGCATAAACAAAGCGGTCTTTTCCCCAAAAAATGCGTTGAATTTCCTTGTGAATTGGTCAAAGTTCCCGTTTTATCAAACACGATAGTATCACAATGAACGAGGTTTTCCATCACCTCTGAGTTCTTTAAATAGAAGTGGTTTTTGCCCAACATTCTTAGTCCATTTCCCAACGCAAAGGGATACGAAAGCGATAAAGCACAGGGGCAAGCAATGATTAAAATTGCCGTAAAAGCATTCAACGCTCGGCTGCTGTCGTAAATATTCCACCAAAAGAAAGCAGTGATGGTGGCAATAATCAGAATGACAATTGTAAAATATTTACCCACCGAATCTGCAAATGATTTGATATGACTACGGTGATTTTTTTGGAAAGCCTCATTGTTCCAAAGTTGGGTCAAATAACTTTGCGAAACGTCTTTAAGTACCTCAATTTCAATACTTTCGCCCATTTGTTTTCCCCCAGCGTACAGTAAATCTCCTAATTTCTTGCGTTCCAGTTGCGATTCTCCCGTTACAAAACTGTAATCAATTTGAGCATTTCCTTTGTAAATCATTCCATCGGCAGGAATTAACTCGTTGTGCCGAATCAAAATTTTATCGCCTTTCCCGAGTGAATTTACGGGAATCACTTCTTCTACGCCACGGTTGAGGCGAGTAACCGCCAAGGGGAAATAGGATTTATAATTTCGCTCGAAAGAAAGGAAATTATAGGTTTTTTGTTGAAACCATTTACCAATTAATAAGAAAAATATCAAGCCCGAAAGAGAGTCGAAATACCCCGCACCATTCAAGAAAAAAACTTCGTAAACGCCTCTGCAAAAGGCAGTTAGAATTCCCAATAGAATTGGAAAGTCAATATTAATGATTCCTCTGCGAAGGCTTTTATACACTGATTCAAAATAGCCAAATCCTGCATAAAAAACTACTGGAATGGCAAACAAGAAATTCAAATAGCCGAACAAATGCTTGTAAGCAATATCCTGCAGCCCTAAGTATTCGGGAAAACTGAAAAGCATAATATTTGCTGCACAAAAACCTGCAATACCAATTTTTATCAATAAGTTGCGGTTGGAGGGTTCTTGCTTTTCCTTCACCTCATCATTCAAACTTATGAGTGGCTCATAGCCCAATGAAGTTAATAATTCTGCCAGTTGGCGTAATGAAATATTATCTTTTTCGCTTCCTTCGGGGCAGTAATCTATACTTACTTGTTTTTTCAAAAAATCAACCCTCGAAGCCTTAATAGCGGGATGAATTTTGTAAAGGTTTTCTAATAAATATAAGCATGAACTGCAATGAATAGAAGGAACGTAAAAAGTAACACGTTCAATAGTATCATTCTTAAAATCAAGCAGTTGAGAAGCAATTTGAGCATTATCTAAAAAGTCAAATCGAGCTTTTGTCGGAATCGTACCAATCGGATTTTCGCCCTGATAATAATTACAAAGGTTATTAGCATCCAAAATTTGATAGACCGTTTTGCACCCTTCGCAGCAAAACATTTTTTCCTCAATATGGATATGGTCGTCTGAGCAATCGTTGCCACAATGATAGCAAATTAGGCTGGTTTGGATGGTCGTTTTCATGGCTAATTGATATTTTCAACAAATTTCTGCAAAAAAAAAAGCCTCATCCATGAGCGTAGTTGGTAGAAAAACTGATAAAAATCATAGTGAACTAATCGCAAACTTTTCAAGGGAATGCTATTCTATTGGATTCCCATTTCTAATATCATTTCCTCTGAAAATTCACCTGAAAATCGCCACAATTCTCTCCCATTCAAAAATGAAACAATGGTGGGAATTTCACAAACTTTGAATGTAGCAAAACTTGCAGGATTCCCTTTTACGTTCAACTTCACGAAAACAGCTTTGTCTGATAATGCAACTTTTACATTCTCAAAAATAGCAAGTATTTCATGGTCGCTTTTATCGTAAAAAAGAATGATGGTAGGTAACAATAAATCAGTCATAAATTAAATTTTAGCAACAAATCTCTACTAAAAAATGAGTTTTAAATATGACTTTGATAGGTTGAAAAACTGATTATCGTTAGCTTTTTGAGCTGTAAAAAAAAGCAATCTTAAAAAAATCATCTATTCAAAATCACTTTTGAAAGTGAAATAGTCAGTTTGTGTCGTAAATAGAAATTTTAAGGTAAACTTTACCGTTCTTTAAGCGGTCTAAATGATAAATCTGTTTAAAATCCATGAAATTCTGATTTGACTATGAAAAGAATAATTTTTACACTCTCCCTCTTCCTATTACTAATTATTAATCTTACCGCCCAAAATCTTCAAGTTTCGGGAAAAATTCTTGATGAAAAGAGAGAAGGGATGATTGGTGTAAATGTAACGGTCTCTGATTCAGCAACTTCTCCAAAAATCCTTGCCTATGCTACTACGGATATTGATGGTAAGTTTGTGCTAAAAAATCTATTTCCTCAAAAATATATTCTCAAGATTACCTTTATTGGTTATCAAGATTTTACGCAAAATATTAACTTATCGTCTGAAAAAGACATCAGTTTAGATTCTATTCAATTATCCCAAAGTTCAACGGAATTAAACGAAGTTCAGGTAAAAGCCAAAATGGCAACTGCCATTCAGAAAGGCGACACTTTACAATTTAATGCGGCAGCTTTTAAGGTAAATAAAGATGCGGCGGCAGGAGATTTGATGTCAAAAATCCCTGGCATTACCAACGAAAATGGCGTTTTGAAAGCACAGGGCGAAAATGTTAAAGAGATTTTGGTGGACGGAAAAGCATTCTTTGGAGATGATGCTGCTATTGCCCTAAAAAATCTCCCTGCTGAAATTATTGATAAAATTGAAGTCTTCGATAAACGTAGCGAACAGTCGCAATTGACAGGTTTTAATGATGGCAATACTTCTAAAACCATCAATATCGTAACTCGTTCCGACAAACGAAATGGCAAATTTGGCAAAGCCTCGGCGGGTTATGGTACTAATGATAACTATAGCACAAGTTTCAATTATAATCAGTTTAAAGGGAATCGCCGATTTTCTTTGTTGGGAATGAGTAATAATGTCAATCAACTCAATTTTACTAATCAAGATTTATTTAGTGTAAATACGGGGGCGAATAGTCAGCGAGGCGGCGGTGGAAATAATGCCAATACGAACAGAAATGCCACTTTTGGACCAACTAACGGCATCAACATTACCAATGCTTTGGGCTTCAATTATAATGACAATTGGGGGAAGAAAATAACGATTAGAGCAAGCTATTTTTTCAATAAAACCAATACCCAAACATTTAGAACTTCGCAAAGGCAATATTTTTTGACCAATGGCAACAATCAATTTTACAAAGACACTACTCGTGGGCAAAGTGTAAACTTCAATCATCGTATAAATATGCGTTTGGAATATACGATTGACTCTGCAAACTCCATTGTTTTTACACCTCAAATTAGCTGGCAAGCGACTAATTCATCTTCTCAAAGTCAAAGCCAAAATGTGTTATCAGACGCTCTGCTCAACAAATCTCAAAATATGAGTACCTCAGAAAATAATGTTTTGAATTTCAATGGAGAGTTACTTTTGAGGCATAAATTTGCTAAGAAAGGGCGTTCGATTTCGCTTTCAACCGCCCTTGATTTAAACAATCGTGATGGTCTTGCTTCGTTGATGTCGCAGAATAATTTTTATGGCACTAAGCCAACTCAGCAGATAGTTAATCAACGTACCAACAGTTTTACGGATAGCTATCGTTTAACGGGTAATTTGGCTTTTACCGAACAATTGAGCAAAAACTCTATCCTGCAACTAACTTATAATGTGAGTTATAACAACAATATTTCGTCCAGAATTGTCAATAGATATAACCTCAATAATGAAAATTATGACCGTTTGGATTCTTTATTAAGCAATAAATTTGACAATAATTATATCACCCAACGCATTGGAGCGGGTTATAATTTTGTAAAAACCAAAAAACTTAGGTTGAGTAGTGCCGTAGCTTATCAAATTGCGGATTTAGCGGGTAATCAATTGTTTCCGAAGACCAATACAGTGAATAGAATTTTTAATAATCTACTGCCCACTTTATTATTTGAATACCAGATTAATGCTGAGAAAAAATTGAGATTTAATTACAGCACTTCAACCCAAGCACCTTCTATTTCACAGTTGCAGAATGTTATCAATAATTCAAATCCGCTGTTGATTACTACGGGAAATCCAAATTTAGACCAAGAATATGGACATTCATTGAGTACCCGATATACGGCGACAAACCCCGCCAAAGCATCCAGTTTTGTCGCTTTATTATCGGCAGATTATACTTTGCATCCCATCGGCAATTCAATTTTCATAGCCGACCAACCCATTACCGTTGAAGGTTTTGCTTTGGGAAAAGGTGCTCAATTAATTCGTCCCGTCAATCTCGAAAATGCTTATAACGTTCGTGGATTTATGACACTTGGCATTCCAGTTAAGCCCTTGAAGAGCAATTTTAACCTAAATACTAATTTGGGCTATGTGGCTTCGCCAGGTTTAATCAACAATCAAGTCAATTATAGTTACAATACCAACATCAGTCAAGGGATTGTGGTAGGTAGTAATATCAGTGAAAACATTGATTTTACCTTGAGTTATACCTTCAATTTTAACAATGTAGAAAACAGTTTAAGACCCCAACTCAATACTAAATATTACAACCAAACGGCATCCGTAAGGGGTAATTTTACTTTGGGTAAAGGCTTGGTAATTCAGACCGATTTAACCCATCAACAATATACGGGGTTAGCAGATTCTTTCAATCAACAGTTTACCCTCTGGAATATGGCTTTTGCCAAAAAGATTTTGAAAAAACAGGCAGGAGAACTCAAATTGACCGTTTTTGATTTACTAAAACAAAATACCAGCATCGCCCGAAACACGACGGCAACGTATTTAGAAGACGTAAATTCCTTAGTGCTGAAACAATATTTCATGCTCTCATTCACCTATACCTTACGGGCATTTGGCATGGGCGGACAACCCCAACGGAAAGAACGGAATAATTCAGAAGATGGTAATGACCGCCCACGCTTTAGAGAAAATGGCGGAGGAGGATTTAGGAATAATAATTAATATTCTGAAAAATAAATTATTTGCATAAACAAATCATTATCAACAACTTACGTGCTAACTATATCTCTATCAACGACCGTTTAATAATATTAGGAGAAAACCCTGTTTCAGGTATTAATTATTCTTACTAACTTTCTATTGATTACCAGTAATTATCACTAACTAAAACAAAATTCAACCACAATGGGCTTAGAATTCAAGCAAAAAGATGGCAGTACCGCTGCCGTTAAGGGTTATTCGTATATGTCTGCCAACCCTGATTCCAATGATTACACACCTTCACCAGACATTAAAAAAGGCAAACTTCCTGCTAAAGTAGATTTACGTCCGTACATGACGGCAGTCGAAAACCAACAATCTTTAAGTAGCTGTACTGCCAACGCAACGGCTGGGGCATTTGAATATTTAGCAAAAAAGCACTTGAAAAATAGAGCTTTTGAGGTAAGTAGATTATTTGTCTATTACAATGCAAGATTAAGGGCAGGTTCAGAAATCAAAGATGCGGGAAGTCATATTCAGTACGCTATTGACAGTTTGCACAAATTGGGAGCTTGTACTGAGGACATTTGGCCCTATGAATTGAAAAAAGTAAACAATAAACCTCACGAACCAAGTTATGGCGAAGCCGTCAATTTCAAGGTGCAAAAAAGTGCAAAAGTAGCCTTAGATTTAAAAACTTGGAAACAATGTCTTGCCGAAGGTTATCCTATTATTTTTGGAATTGCTCTTTTCAAGGGTTTTGATGAAGCCAGCAAAAACAAAGGAATAGTACCTATGCCAACACCAGACGAGGCTTCTCGGGCAGCTCATGGACTTCATGCAATGCTTTGTGTTGGGTATTCGGATGTAGATGAAATGTTTATTATTAGAAATTCTTGGGGTGATAAATGGGGAGAAAAAGGCTATTGTTATATGCCTTACGACTACGTTATCAATTCAAAAATGAATATGGATGATAGTTGGATGATTGCTCGGACAGCTCCAATTCCCGATAATGATGATACATGGGTAGATGACAAAAAATCTATTATTGACAACGGTAGAGGTTATGACCGCAGTCATTATGTATTTTATAACGAAGACGATTACGAAGATTTTGACATATTTGATAGCTTAGAATATGATGAATACGATGACGAATATCCAGAAGATTATGACGAATTGGTGAGTATGTACTACGTAGAGGGCGAAGAAGACGAGGAAGATGAAGAGTACGAGGAAGATGAAGAAGGAGAAGAAGACGAAGAGGAGGAAGAAGAGGAAGAAGGAGAAGAAGACGAAGATGAGGAGGAAGAAGTAGATGAAGAGGAAGAAGAAGGAGACGAAGAAGAGGAGGAAGAAGGAGACGAAGAAGAGGAGGAAGAAGGAGACGAAGAGGAAGAAGGCGAAGAAGAAGAAGAAGAAGAGGAAGAAGGCGAAGAAGAAGAAGAAGAAGAAGAAGAAGAAGAAGGTGAAGAAGAAGAAGGTGAAGAAGAGGGCGAAGAAGAAGAGAAAGAGTAATTCTTCAAAAGAAAAGGGAGCTAAATTTTAGCTCCCTTTTTGTTTTTTTAAACGGATTAATTATTAATAAAATATTAACTATTTGAAAAT
>JANPGQ010000539.1:0-1532 GCA_031423975.1 Cytophagales bacterium
GTCATTGATGAGTTATTATTGCGTGGAATGTGAATTTACGAAGGAATTTGATATTTCTTGCAGATGATTTTTCCGTTTTTGGATTTTACTCAATACGTTTAGTAAAATTACGCAGGGTGTTGAGTAAAATAGTTAGCCTATCATAAAATTAGATATTCAAATGCCAAGCAATCCTAATATATGTCATTATCTCTTTAAACACTTAGTGACAATCATTGCATCAAACCAAAATTAACCCTATTTTCGTCAAAAATTATCCAATCTGATTGTACCCATGAAAAAAGCCCTAACATTATACCTTGCTTTTATTCATTAGTATTTACAAAATTTTTGCTCAACAACCTGCCAATCAAGTAATTAATTACCCTTGGAAAGCCACGTGGATTGCTCCACAAAATGTGAGTTTGAAAGAATTTGGTGTATATCATTTTCGCAAGAATTTTGAACTCGCACAAAAACCTAACTCTTTCATTATCAATGTTTCAGGGGATAATCGTTACCGTATTTTTGTGAATGGAAATTATATTGGAGCGGGTCCAGCACGGGGAGATTTGATGCACTGGAATTTTGAAACTTATGATATTGCTTCGTATATGCAACAAGGCAAAAATACTATTGCTGCCGTGGTTTGGAACTTTGCCAATGATATGCAGGTAGCTCAAATTAGTAATAAAACAGGGTTTATTTTACAAGGAAATTCTGCTGCCGAAGAAGTGGTCAATACCAATAGTTCTTGGAAAGTGTTGCCAAATAAAGCCTATAAAGCCATTCCTGTAGATGGGGCGAAATTAAGGACGTATATCGTAGTGGGTTGTGGTGAGGATATTGATGCTAACAAATTTCCTTACGGTTGGGAGAAAAGTGATTTTAATGATTCCGATTGGGAAAAAGCGAAGGTTTTAGAAAGAGGTTTCCCAACGGGTACTGGTTCGGGGGCGGGTTGGTATTTAGTACCTCGAACTATCCCACAAATGGAAGAAATTTATCAACCCATCAAGGAAATTCGCCGATTTACGGGCATTGCCGATGCAGATTTAACCGATAAATTTTTGAAAGGAACAGGGACTTTAACGATTCCCGCCAATACCAAAACGACTATTTTGTTAGACCAAACTTTTGAAACCGTTGCTTATCCAGAAATGACCGTTTCGGGCGGTAAAGGCTCTTCCATTCAGTTTACGTATGCCGAGGCTTTGATGGATGAAAAGTATCAAAAAGGTAATCGAAATGAAATTACAGGTAGAAAAATTAGGGGAAATCAAGATATTTTCAGACCAGACGGAGCCGTAAAACGAACATTTAAACCTCTGTGGTTCAGAACTTTTCGTTATATCGAATTAGAAATCGAAACCAAAGAACAACCACTGATTATTAATTCTTTCTACGGCTTGAAAACGGGTTATCCTTTTGAAGAAAAAGCCTCATTTTCAAGTTCGCAGGATAAATCTATGACGGATATTTGGAAAGTCGGCTGGCAAACCGCCCGACTTTGTGCGGGTGAAACTTATTTCGATTGTCCTTATTACGAACAA
>JANPGQ010000540.1:0-8789 GCA_031423975.1 Cytophagales bacterium
CTCTGCCGAAGTGGCGGGAACAGTTTTCCGTCAAAATCCATCTTGCGAAGCGGGCGGAAAGATTCATACGGGCGAAGTTATTGATATTTGGGTAGCTGGACCACAACCTAATTAATTGATAGTTAATGATTAATAGTTAATAGTTTCTGAAAGTCAACTAACTGATTTAAAGACCATTAACTTGTTATTTCTTAACTATTAATCATTCTCAATAACGCCAGCATCGAAATGCTTTAAATCTAAAACCATGTTTAAGTTTTTCTCAAAATACTTTACGCTATTTCTACTCCTTACTGTTTTCTGCCAAATATCTATGGCACAATTTCAGACTGTACCTTTGCGAAATACGGAGGTTTCCAAAAAATCTTCTGCCAAAATAGCGGCTTTAACTTTACCTTTCTTTGATGACTTTTCCACCTCAAATATTAAAGCAGACCCTACAAAATGGGTGAAAGGAGGAAGCGTTTTTATCAATAATAATGCAACTTTATCGCATCCTACACTCAATATGGCTACTTTTGATGGACTCAAAGCCAATGGCGTTCCCTACAATTATAACGATTCTTTTGCTAATGGTGCAACGGATTCTTTAACTTCACAACCGATAAGTTTTAGCAAATATATTAAGCGAGATACTCTTAAAAAAGATTCAATTGCCTTTAAAAAAGGGTTCATTTTTATAAAAAAAGACCCTTTGACATCATTAATTAAGAATGATACCCTAAAAAAAGACTCTATTGCTTTTAGTAAAGGATATACTTTTATCACTGGCAAAGATTCTGTTACTTTCAAAAAAGACTCGCTTTATTTAAGTTTTTTTTATCAAAGTCAAGGTCTTGGTGAAAGTCCAGACTCGAACGATTCTTTGATTGTTCAGTTTTTAGCTTCTAATGGTAATTGGAATACTAAATTTATTGCAAAAGATGGGCAACATTCAATCAATAAAGTAATTACTAAAATCATTAATAATAAAACCTTTATTCAAGTTCTAATTCTCATTGACTCGTCAAAGTATATCCAAGATAATTTCCAATTCCGTTTCCGAACTTTCGGCAGACAGTCGGGGCAGTTTGATGTTTGGCATATTGATTATGTCTATTTAGATAAAATTAGGGCTAATCCACAACTACAAGAGTACAATGCTACTTCAAAGAAACTCTATTTTTACGATTATGCCTTCAAAAGTCCGATAAGTTCTATTCTCAAAAGCTACAATGCGATGCCTTTAAATCAGTTTTTGGCAAAACCCGAAAAAGCATTGAGTGATAGTGTAAAAGCGGATGTGTATAACCTTTGGTATATCAATAATATTGTTGCCGCCACCTTCACGATTGAAAATTTATTAACAAAAAAAGTATTAGTAAGTCTTCCCAAAAAAGGAGAAAAATTACAAGCCGATGTAATTACTAATCAGACAACAAGTTTTGCGATAAAAAATACCTTTGCCGATTCGTTAAAAAAACAAACAGGCAGTAAAGTTATCTTGAAAGCAAAGTTTGACATGAACTCCAAAGATTATTTCAACATGAACGACACCATTAGCCGTATCGTAGAATTGGATAATTATTACGCTTATGATGATGGCACGGCTGAAGCGGGAGCGTATCTCAAAAAAGGATTTGGGCGAGTTGCCATTCAATTTATTAACAATAAAACGGATTCCGTTTCCGTGAAAGCCATTCGGATAAATTTACAGACGCTTTTAGATAGTACACGCTTGGCAAATACCAATCTTTCCCTGCAAGTAATGGCAAATGACCGTGGAAAACCAGGGCGTATCTTGAGAGGTTTTAGTGGTAAAATAAAGTATCCCAGCACTCAAAACGGATTCATTGAATATACTTTTGAGCCTGTGGCAGTGGCTGATACTTTTTATATAGGTTATACACAACTATCTGACGATGAAGCCCTTGTAGTAGGAATTGACAATAATTCACCCCAATTTGCCAAGAATCATTTTTATAATATTTCCAATGAATGGATAAATGTGGATAAGGTTACTTCAGCAAGTGGTTTTAATCCAATCAAAGGCAGTTTGCTGATTCGCCCTGTGATGGGTGGCATTGCGAAAGATATTACTTTGGCAACCGAAGAAGAAATTCAAGACCGAAACTTAGTAATTTCTCCCAATCCCACTTCTGATATAATTCGTTGGAATGATACCAGCCTGAAAAATGTAGAAATATTGGATATGTCGGGAAGAAGTATTTTACTACAAAAAGCTGATAATCAAGAAATTAATATATCAAACATAAATACAGGAACCTATATTTTGCGACTTTCAAATGATAAGAATACATTTGTAAGAAAAATTGTAAAATTATAATGCTTGATGGCAGTATTTTGATGCTCACATTTCGAAATATATCATTGATTATCAGAAAATAAACTATCAATTACTACATATTAACTATTATTAGCAAAATGGACATAACCGTAGAAGAACTAAAAGACAGACTTGACAAAGGCGAAACCTTTAATTTCCTTGACGTGCGTGAGGAGTATGAGTATGACGAAGAAAATTTAGGAGCAAAATTGATTCCTTTGGGTGAATTGCCCGATAGATTGGAAGAAATTTCAGACTGGAAAGACCAAGAAGTAGTGGTACATTGTCGCTCGGGAGCAAGGTCTGGCAGAGCCAAAGCCTTTATGGAATCGCAGGGTTTCAGTAATGTCCGTAATGTAACGGGCGGGCTTTTGGCGTATAATCAATTATAATTTCGTTGTTCGATATTCGGGAAGCCCGCAAAATTCGTTTTTGTGGGCTTTTCCACTTCCCGAAACAATATCCATTGTGGGTTTTCACATCCCGAAAGTTTTTTTTACTTTCGGGATGTTCTTTGCTTATAACTTCCCGAAAGTGAAAAAACTTTCGGGAAGTAGAATAAACTATCAAAAATGCTCGCTACTGAATTCAAAAATCGTCTTACAGACCTCACAATACTTGATATTCGTACTCCTTACGAAATCGAAGATTTTGACTTGGGTGGTATCCAGATTCCGCTTGATGAATTACTTTTAAATTTGTCAATCATTGAACATTTGAAAAACGAAGAAATTGTCATTATTTGTTACACAGGACTACAAAGCGAAATTGCTTGCAAGATTTTGGCAAAAAGAGGATTTACAAAGGTTCAAAATTTGGAAAGAGGATTGGAGGAATATTTGAGGTTGTAGCTTTTGGCTTTCGGTAGTCAGCAATCGGCTTTTATTTTCAGTATTTTTAGAAAATTCTTAATTTTTAAGTGCCGAGAGCCGAAAGCTAAAAGCTAAAATCAATAAAAAAGCACTATTTTTACAAAAAAATCATTTCACAAATCCATAACTTCTGATGTTAGCATATATTGATTGGCATACCTCTCCCGAAATTTTTACGATATTTGGTTTTCCCCTTCGCTGGTACGGTTTAATGTTCGCAGGGGCATTTTTGGCTGGTTATCAGGTACTTAGTTATATGTTCAAAAAAGAAGGTCGCCCCGTTGAGCAAGCCGATGAATTATTGCTTTATGCCATGATTTCGTGTGTTATCGGGGCAAGAATGGGTCATTATTTTTTCTATGAATATCCACTTCTACTAAGCGACCCGTGGCAATTTTTTATCAGTATGATTACGCCTCCTTATGCGGGTCTGGCATCGCACGGAAATGCTATAGGAATGTTTACGGCAATGTATCTTTTTGCCAGAAAACGCAAATTGAATTATTGGTACGTTACCGATAGAATTGTACCTACGGTGGCTTTGGGAGGTGCTTTTATTCGTTTTGGCAACTTAATGAACTCAGAGATTGTAGGCAAACCAACGGATGTTTCTTGGGCATTTAGATTTTTTAATGACCCATCACTTGGACATGACTATCAGGACGTTGTGCCACGCCACCCTGCTCAATTATACGAATCGCTTTCTTGTATTGTGATATTTATTTTATTAATGTGGATTTGGTCTAAAAAGAAAGAAAACACACCGCATGGACTCATGACGGGTTTCTTTATGATAACCGTATTTACCCTAAGATTTTTGTATGAATTTTTGAAAGAAAATCAAGTTTCTTTTGAAAACGGAATGCAGTTGAACATGGGACAATGGCTAAGTATTCCATGTATATTATTGGGAGTTATAGCTTTGGTATATTCACTTCGCCACCCAATTGAGCCTAATTCAGAGATAAAAACGTCTGATTCTTAGGCATTTTGCTGAAAAAATATCATCTTTGTGATAGTTAACTAATCATTAAATCAAATCTAAAAACCCAACAAAATGGAAAACGTACAAGAGCAAGCAGACAATCAATTGGATAATTTAAAAGAAGCTGCTGCTGATAAAGTAGGTGGTTTGGCAGATGCTGCCTCTGACAAAATCAAAGAAATGACTGGTATGGATGTTTCAGCCAAAGCTGATGAATTGGCAACTGCCGCAACTGAAAAATTGGAAGATTTGCAAGCCGCTGCTTCTGAAAAAATCGGTGAATTGACAGATGCTGCTACTGAAAAATTTGACGATGCCAAAGAAGCTATCACCGCTAAATTTACAGAATTGACTGGAGGAGATATGGGTGCTAAAGCTGACGAATTGAAAGCAGAAGCTGCCGAAAAGTTAGAAGATTTGCAAGAAGCTGCTGCTGAGAAATTGGAAGAAGCAAAAGAAGCCGCTTCTGGTCTTTGGGGCAAAGTGAAAGGTGTTTTCGGAGTGTAATTTTTGTTATTGGAGAATTGGTTATTGGATAAAAATATCCAGTAACCAATTTCCCAAAACTAATAAACTATTCCCTCCTTCAATACCCCAACTCCAGCCATTCCTGTTTTTAAAATTCTCTTTGACCGAAGGTATCTTTTAGCATTGTAATCATCGTAATTGGGCGAAGTTGTTAGCATACTACTCACTCGCACTTTATCGGAAGCATGGATGTATTCACCATTCCCAATCCACATAGCTACGTGAACAACTCGTTCTGAACCATCCTCTCTTTTTTCACCAAAAAATAATAAATCTCCCGCTTTTAATTCCGACCAATTCCCTGATTTATCAATAGTCTCACCGATAGATACTTGCTGTGAAGCATCACGTGGCAAAACGATTCCATTCAGGAAATAAACTGTTTTGGTGAATCCACTACAATCAACTCCTTTGAAAGATGTACCGCCCCAGAGATACGGTATGCCCTTTAAACGCTTGGCAGTTTTGACTAAATTTTCTTCCGAAGCATTCAGTCCAAGAAGCCATTGGTTATAGATATTTGCCTCACGTTTAGATACATAGCCTTGTCGTTGGTCTGAAAATTGTACCTTATAAAACCCTGTTTGTTCTTCTAATAATTCCACTACACACCCCGCCACCATATCTGAAATTGTTTCAGATTCATCATTAGCCTCTGAATATGCCGTCCCATAAGCACGAGTATAAATAATTTTTGGTGCAGTTTTCCAACGTTCCAATTGTTCTTTGTTCATCATCGTGATTGCCCCTCTATCCACCCATGAAATATATTGGTCGGGCGTTTGGATTAATAGCCAACCGTTATCTTCCTTTTCCAATACCCTCACTGGCGTACCCATCAACGCCTGTGAAGCCAATTCGCCAGCGTGTTTGGGTGAATAACGAATGTTACACACCGAGACCTCCACCAAGCCATAAACTTTATCCTCTAATTCGGGTTCGGGTAGCGTTTTTATTTCATCTACTACTGCGATTTTATCTATTTTGAGACGGTCAATCAAAAAACTTTTTGCCCCATACAAATTCGTCCGACCCGTCAGAATCAGTTGATTATTTTGTTTGAAAGCATCAATTTGGAAAATTGCAGTACGCTTATCGGGAGCGAATCGGGCGGTAAAACTTTCGATAATTTGGGTAATCGAAGAATCCGCTTTAATACGTTTTGGGGAAGATTTGCGTGGTGTGGTTGGTCCCGCTGCCATCAGAGCAAACGAAATTACCGTAAAGAATACGAGTATATATTTTTTCATGGGTTGGTATTTGACGTAAGGATGTCAATTGATACCAATCAAATAATATGCCAATAGCAGATGATTATAGGCTCTGGCAGTGAAATCTATATATTCTTTTGATTATCCACTTTGTATTTATCCGTATTTTTCGATTAATCAATTCATTTACAAGTACTTATACATCATAATTCATCAAATAAACTGTTTGAAATTAATCAAATATTAGTAATTTTATGATAGTGGTTCTCCGTTTGACTAAACCTCAAAATAACTCATATTATTTTTCAAAAAAACTTCTTTTAATTATGCAAACCATACTCGGAGCAAACGGCATTATTGCCACAGAATTAGCCAAAGAATTACACAAGTCTCATACTCAAGACATTCGCCTTGTAAGTAGAAACCCCAAGAAAGTGAATGAAAGCGATGTGCTTTTTAAGGCGGATTTACTAAATGCTGACCAAACAGCCGATGCCGTAAAAGGTAGTGAAATAGTATATATGACGGCAGGGTTACCTTATAACGCTAAAATTTGGCAAGAGCAGTGGCCCATTGTGATGAGGAATGTGATTGATGCCTGCAAAAAACATCAAGCCAAATTAGTGTTTTTCGACAATGTATATATGTACGGTCGAGTGGCGGGTACAATGACCGAAGAGACACCTTTTAATGCTGTGAGTGTGAAAGGAAAAGCTCGGGCAGAAATTGCTACGATGGTGCTAAATGAAATTAAAAACAAAACCCTGACCGCCATGATTTGCAGAGCTCCTGAGTTTTATGGTCCTCGCAATACATTGAGTGGCACAAATGCAACCATTTTCGACAACATTAGAAACAAAAAAAACCTTCAAGTCATTCTCAGTGATTCCACTTTGCGAACGCTCATATATACACCCGATGCAGGAAGAGCTACCGCATTGCTTGGTAATACGCCCGATGCCTATAATCAAACGTGGCATTTGCCTTGTGATAATAACCGACTAAATACCAAACAGTTCATTGAAATGACTTCTCAAATTTACGGCGAAAAGCTAAAATACTCCATTATGGGCAAGTGGTTGGTCAAAATAGTAGGACTTTTTGTCCCCTTCGTTAAAGAAATTATCGAATTACTTTATCAATGGGAGCAAGATTATATTTTTGATTCTTCTAAGTTTATGAAGCGTTTTCCTGATTTTAAAGTAACCAGTTTGAGAGAAGGTATTACAGAGATTATTAGCGAAATAAAGGCAGAGTAGTATAAAGAACTTCCCGAAAGTAAAAATAACTTTCGGGAAGTGAAAAAAATAACCTTAATGCCCTCCTCCACTCATTACAACTTCTTGATTATCAGCCATTTTTCCAGATTTCATTAGTAAAGTTGCACCTGCCGCAATGAGTAGAAGTACACCCGCAAAAGTGATGGCTTTGCCTGGGTCATTATTCAAGAAATTTTTGAGAATATATCCAAAAGTAAGCGTTTGAATCAACATTGGAATCACAATCATCATGTTGATAATACCCATATAAACGCCATAACGTTCTTTCGGAATTGCCCCCACAACCATCAAATACGGAATTCCCATCATACTTGCCCAACCTATCCCAAAGCCTGTGATGGCTGGAAACAAAAGGTATTTATTTTCTATCATAGGAAATGCCAAAAAGCCCAAGCCCGCCAAGACCAAACAAAATGAATGAACCAGTTTGGGTGAATATTTTTTGGCAAAATACACCAAACTAAAGGCTACCAAAAACATTATGATATTGTACCAACCATTTACCAGTCCCGTCCAGCTAACTGCCTCATTATAAAGGGGATTGTCTTGATAAGTAGTGGTTTTCCAAACAGATTTGGCGATACTTTTAGAGGAATTTTGCCAATAACAAAACAAGGCATACCATTGAAAAAGATACACCAAAGCCAGTTGCCACATCACCTTGGGCATATCTTTAATGGCTTTTGAAATATCAATAAAAGGCGAAAAAATATTCAGCGGAGAGGCTTTCATTTCTTCTAATTCCTCGTGCGTTGGGGGAATTTCAGCAGTTGTTTTCATACTCCACCAAACCGAACCTATTGAACAGGCAGCTCCCAAAAAGAAGGAGGCATATACCCACGTAGGTAATGAACCTGTTTTACCCAGAAATATTAAAGGAAAAATAAAGAGTGAAAGATTGACCAAAGTCTGTCCCAAACCTGTAAAAAAACTCTGTGCCTGAAAACCCGTTGGCTGTTGCAAAGCATCTAATTTATCGGCAATAAAGGCTCTGTAAGGCTCCATTGCGGTATTATTACCTACATCCAAAATCCACAAAAGACCAGCCGCCATCCATAATGAACTGCTGAATGGATATATTAACAGTGCCAAACTGCACATCAAAGCACCGATAAAAAAGTAGGGTTTTCTTCTGCCAAAACGTGGCGACCATGTTTTATCAGACATGGCACCAATGATGGGCTGAATGAGAAGACCCGTCATGGGGCCAGCTAAATTTAGAAGGGGGATTTGGTCGGGGCTTGCACCCAAAAAATCATAAATTGGATTTACAGCACTTTGTTGAAGACCGAAACTATACTGAATCCCAAAAAATCCCACGTTCATATTGATGATTTGGGCAAAGGTTAAACGGGGTTTTATCATTGATTTTGATTATAAAAATGGCTGTTTCATTTTAGGGAATCCCTAAACTACAATATTACTGAATTTCTTTAATTTTAGAAGAAAAAATGTCATTATAATTAGTTAAAAGGTTTAATTTTTCAAAAATAATGAGCTAATCTTTGAATCCCTAATGGCTTAATTCCTAACTTGCGATATGCTACTTTTTACCTTTCTATTTTCATTTTTCACCCAAAATCAGTC
>JANPGQ010000541.1:0-7022 GCA_031423975.1 Cytophagales bacterium
GTAAAATCCGTGATGCAGAAGTAGCCAAAACGCCATTTATGCTGATTGTAGGTGAAAAAGAATCTGAACAAGGCATGGTTTCTGTACGCAAAAAAGGCGAAGGAGATTTAGGTATGATGTTGATTGATGATTTCGTAAAATTAGCAACCGAAGAGGTGAACAAAAATATTGTGAAATATTGATAACAGGTTGATAAATAACGGAAGTCGTCCTTTTGAAGCACGACTTCCGTATTCAAAAACCTAAAACCTAAAATTTAAAATAATTTGCATTATTTCATTTTTTAATTTAGATTTCGACTTAATCATAAAAAAGGCATAAAAATTAACTATTTTGCATAATTTGTGGTTATATAAAAAAGTGTTTTGATATTTAATGAAAATTTATGAGTTAAAATTTTTACTCTTAACTCATCATTCATAACTCATAACTCACTCAATAAAAACATTTAAAACCAATCATTTTCGAATATGGCGTTACGCCCCAACAACAATTTTAGAAATAATCGTAGAGAAGAAGAACCTTACAGAATCAATGCACTTATTAAAGGCGTAGCGGAAGTACGTTTGGTAGGTGAAAACGTTGAGCAAGGTACAATGGATTTCAAAAAAGCCCTTGATATTGCCAAAGAACAAGGCCTTGATTTAGTTGAAATCTCTCCAAAGGCAGAGCCTCCCGTATGTCGAATTACAGACTACGCAAAGTTTAAATACGAACAAAAGAAAAAGCAAAAAGAAATAAAGGCAAATGCTGCGAAAACAGTATTGAAAGAAATTCGTTTTGGTCCAAATACTGACGAACACGATTTTAATTTTAAGTTGAAACACGCCATCAATTTCTTGAAAGAAGGAGCAAAAGTGAAGGCTTATGTTCACTTTGTAGGTCGTTCAATTGTTTTTAAGGAAAGAGGGGAAATTCTTTTACTAAACTTTGCTAAAGGTTTAGAAGAAGTTGGAAAACCCGATGATTTGCCCAGATTAGAAGGCAAACGTATGTCAATTATGTTTTCTCCAAAAGAAAAGAAGAAATAATATTTTGTGAGAACTTCCCAAGAGATTTAATCTTTGGTGAAGTTGAACAGCACAATTACCGATTTTATTAAAAAAATCCCTTTCTATCCTCGCAAAAGGAGGAAAGGGATTTTTTTATTCCTCACAAATTCAAAAATATTTATGAAAAAAATTCAACTACTATTATTGTGCTTGTGGGGAGGTTCACATATTTATGCTCAGGATAATGCTCAAAATCCGTCTTCAATTAAATGGTCACAAATCAAAACACCGCATTTTAGGTTAATATTTCCTACACAAATTTCAATGGTTGGTAACCGTACAGCTAATGTCCTAGAAACTGTATATCAACCAGTTAGTAATGCTTTGGGCGTAAATCCAAAACCAATTTCGGTCATTTTACAAAACCAAACTACTACTTCAAATGGATTTGTTACTTTATTACCAAGACATTCAGAATTCTTTACAACGCCTCCACAAGATAACAACCTTTTGGGAACAAATAATTGGTTAGACTTATTGGCAGTTCACGAATTTCGTCACGTAGTTCAGTTTCAGAAAGCGAAAACGGGATTGGGCAAATTTTATCATTTTCTCTTCGGAAATACTGCTTTATCAGCCATTTCCAATATCACTGTTCCAAATTGGTTTTGGGAAGGTGATGCCGTTGGAACGGAATCATCTTTGACAACTTCGGGAAGAGGCAGAATCCCTGAATTTGACATGGCTTTGCGTACACAATTACTGACTTACGGGGCTTATTCCTATTCAAAAGCCGTTTGTGGTTCTTACAAAGATTTTATTCCAAATCATTATGTGAGTGGCTATCACATGACAACATTTATGAAAAATAAATTTGGTGTAGATGCTTGGGATAAGATTTTAAAAGAGACTTATGCTGACCCACCATACCCATTTTCTTTCTCAAATAATATCAAAAAAGCAACAGGTTTAAAAACAGAACAGCTTTATAGTCAAGCATTTAATGATATTACCGAACAATGGAAAAGTCAAGTAAGCGAATTGAAGGAGACTGATGTTGATTTTTATAAAACCAATATTGCTAACTTTTATACCAATTATAAGTACCCCCAAGTTTTGCCCGATGGAAGAGTTTTAGCCGTTAAATCGGGGCTTTCAGATATTGCTCAATTAGTAATTTTAGATAAACAAAGTGAAGAAGAAAAAGTGATAAGATTAGGGATTTTTAATGATGCTGGAACATTCTCGGTTTCGGGTTCAAAGGCAGTTTGGGCAGAATTTAATTATCATCCACGTTGGGGACAAAAAGATTATTCAGTTATCAAAATGTATGATTTTAATACAAACAAAATTAAAAGTATTACCCATAAAACCAAACTGACTGCCCCTTCCCTATCCACTGATGCTTCAAAAATTGTAGCGATTGAAAATTCAGCTGAGAATAAGTGTTCAGTTGTTATTTTAAATACCGATAATGGTCTGGAGATCAAGAGAATATCCAATGAATCAAATGCACTTTACATACACCCACGATGGGCGGGTAAAGAGGAAATTTATGCTGTAAAATTATTAAATGGGTTGAAAACGATTGTTAGCATTAATACAGAAAATGATCAAGAAACAGAACTTTTTACTCCGATAAATGAAAATTTGGCTTACCCTGCAAAGGCTGGAAATTATGTTTTATTCAATTCGGGAATCACGGGTATTGATAATATTTTTGCTTTCGATTTAATCACCCAAAAGCGTTATCAAGTAACTAATCGGAAATTCGGAGTTTTTAATCCAACAATTTCTGGCGATAGTAAAACCTTGATTTTTAATGATTTCAATATCAAAGGACATAAAGTTGTATCCATGCCTTTCGAACCAAACAACTTTATTCCGTTTGATGATAAACTCATAAAACCTGTAAAATATTTTGGGCAGATGATTTTGCAAGGAGCTGGTGAAAATTTATTAAAAAGTGTGCCTGCCACACAATATGACGTAAAACCTTATAGCAAAGCCAATATTTTCAATATTTATTCATGGGGTGTAGTCTTGAATTCTTCCGATGCCAATAGCTTAAATTTTGGGGTTGCCTCCAAAGACTTATTAAACACAACTTCCATTTCTACGGGTTATACCTATAATGCCAACGAAAATAGAGGTCAGTTTTATGCCAATTTGACATATTCGGGTTTATATCCGATTTTAAATTTTAATTATACGAATGGCGAACGATCAGCGGAGTTTTATATTGACCGAGATAGTAAGTTAGATAGTTTGCGTAGTGATTCTTGGAATCAGCAACAAGTAGTATTTGGCGTTAATATACCTTTGAATTTGACCCGCTCCAAATATCTACAATCTATGAATTTTGGGATTAATACTGCCCTCTCGATGATTTCAGGTTATGATTTAAAGGAAAGAACCACTTCTTTGAGTTATAATGGAAATCTAAATTCAATGATTTATACTTTCAATTATTCTCATTTATTGAAACGTGCTGTAAGGGATATTGCGCCAAAATGGGGACAAACCTTTACTTTCTACAACAGAAATTTACCTTTTGGTGGAAATCTTGATGGTGGACTCACGGCAGTGCAAGCAAGTATATACGTACCAGGAATTTTGAAACATCATAGTTTGAGATTTAGAGGAGGATTTCAGAATCAATCGGGTTATAAAACTGCTATTGGTTCGCCCAATCAAAATCTTTATTTGTTTGGAAGCCCAATCGTTTTTCCAAGAGGACACGCCTATCGTTCATTTGAAAATTTTCAAACTGGCTCAGTAGAATATCGCCTTCCATTATTTGACCCTGATTTGGTATTAGGAAGATTTTTATACTTAAAAAGATTTAAAGCGAACCTGTTTGCCGATTTTGGATATGGTTCAACTAACTATAATTGGACTGAAACTAAGGATGGGAAAATAATAAAATATCGTGGTTCAGCCACTGGCAATTTTACTTCAATTGGCATTGATTTAACCACTCAGTTTCATTTTATGAGATTCAATCAACAATTTGAAGCTGGAATTAGAGCCATTTATCTACCTGATAAAGGACAATATTTAATTCAGCCTTTGGTTTTAGATATTGGGTTTTAGTTTAACAAAAATGCCCTCAAAATCAAATTTGAGGGCATTTTAACGAATTTTCTAACATTTAAAGTAATTATCGTCCCGCCGATAGCAGAAAGCCAATTGCCGCTAGCTATTTATTACTTCCCAACATTCGCACGAATGATATTCAATGCACCACCTGCTTTAAACCATTCAACTTGTTGTTCGTTGTATGAATGATTTGCCATAATGCTTTCAGAAATTCCATCTGCGTGATGCAAAACGATTTCCAAAGGTACATTTGGAGCAAAAGTTGTTAAGCCTTTGATGTCGATAACATCATCTTCTTGGATTTTGTCATAATCTGCTTCGTTCGCAAACGTCAAACCTAACATTCCTTGTTTTTTCAAGTTGGTTTCGTGAATACGAGCAAATGATTTTACTAACACTGCACGAACTCCCAAATGACGTGGCTCCATAGCTGCGTGTTCACGAGATGAACCTTCTCCATAATTTTGGTCGCCTACTACGATAGAACCAATTCCTGCAGCTTTATAAGCACGTTGTACCGCTGGTACTGGTCCGTATTCGCCCGTCAATTGATTTTTAACGTTATCTGTTTTGTCATTGGCAAAGTTTAATGCCCCAATCAACATATTGTTTGAGATATTATCCAAATGTCCACGGTATTTCAACCAAGGTCCTGCCATTGAAATATGGTCAGTTGTACATTTTCCTTTGGCTTTTATCAATAATTTCAAACCTGTAATGTCCGTTCCTTCCCAAGCTGCAAATGGGTCAAGTAATTGCAGACGGTCAGAAGTTGGAGAAACTTTCACCTCCACCGATGAACCATCTTCGGCAGGAGATTGATAACCTGCATCTTCGACCGCAAAGCCTCTCAAAGGTAATTCATCACCAACGGGTGCATCTAACTTCATTTCAATACCTGCTTCATTCATCAAGAAATCCGTCAAAGGATTGAAAGTCAAATCACCAGCAATCGCTAATGCAGTAACTAATTCAGGAGAACCCACGAAGGCATAAGTATTTGGATTACCGTCGGCACGTTTCGCAAAATTTCTGTTAAACGAGTGAACGATTGTATTTTTCTCCGCTTTTTCAGCACCTGCTCTTGCCCACTGACCGATACATGGTCCACAAGCATTAGCAAATACTTTACCGCCAATTGCCTCAAAATCAGCAATAAAGCCATCACGCTCAATAGTATAACGTACCAATTCTGAACCAGGCGTTACAGTATATTCAGCTTTAGCTTTTAAACCTTTTGCTGAAATTTGTCTTGCCAAAGAGGCCGCACGAGAAATATCTTCGTAAGATGAGTTGGTACATGAACCAATCAAACCTACTTCGATTTTAGTAGGCCAACCGTTTTTCTCAGCTAATTCTTTCATTTGAGAAATAGGCGTTGCTAAATCTGGCGTGAAAGGACCATTCAAATATGGTTCAAGCGTATCTAAATCAATTTCAATTACTTGGTCAAAATACAATTCTGGATTGGCATAAACCTCTGAATCACCCGTTAAATGCTCACGGATTCCGTCTGCCATCGTTGCAATTTCTGCACGACCCGTTGATTGTAAATAACGAGCCATTGAATCATCGTAACCAAAAGTTGAAGTCGTTGCTCCGATTTCAGCGCCCATATTACAGATAGTTCCTTTTCCTGTACAAGACATTGAAGTTGCACCTTCGCCAAAATATTCAACGATGCAACCAGTACCACCTTTTACTGTCAAAATACCCGCTACTTTCAAAATAACGTCTTTGGGGGCTGTCCAACCGTTTAATTTACCCGTCAATTTCACCCCAATTAATTTAGGGAACTTCAATTCCCAAGCTAAACCTGCCATTACATCGCAAGCATCTGCACCACCAACGCCGATTGCAACCATACCCAAACCACCCGCATTAACGGTGTGAGAGTCAGTACCAATCATCATTCCACCTGGGAAAGCGTAATTTTCCAATACTACTTGGTGAATAATTCCAGCTCCTGGTTTCCAAAAACCTAAGCCGTATTTATCAGAAACCGAAGATAAGAAATCGAAAACTTCTTTATTTTTATCTATTGAAATTGCTAAATCAATATTTGAGGAAACTTTCGCTTCAATCAAGTGGTCGCAGTGTACCGTTGAAGGAACCGCCACCTTCGGGCGCCCCGCTTGCATAAACTGCAAAAGTGCCATTTGTGCCGTTGCATCTTGCATCGCCACACGGTCTGGCGCAAAATCTACGTAAGAGTTTCCTCTTTCAAAAGTTGAAGTTGGGTCTCCTTCCCACAAATGAGAATATAGGATTTTTTCGGTAAGCGTAAGTGGTTTCCCAACTAATTTACGAGCTGCCTCAATACGTGCGGGCATTCTCTCGTAAACCGCTTTAATCATTTCTATGTCAAAAGCCATGTTAAATTATTTTTATTTTACTACAAAAATAACAACGAAACCTCAAAGTTGGTAAACATTGTAATTAAATTAAAAATTCACAAATAAAACTTGGAAGATTACTAAAAAATAATTTTCCGTTTAATGTTAACCTTCTTCAAAAAGGGATTCTAACTGCTCAATATACCAATAATCCAGATTATTTGCTCTAAAAATTTCCTTACATCTATCTTCAAAATGAGACCTCAAGTTATTCTCATTTATCAGTTTGATGGCTTTTTTAAAAGAAGTTATTGAGGTATTATAACTTCCATCCGAAGTTCCTCCAAATGAATTGGCGTGGTCAGTATTTGTTTCTACTCGATAAATTAAGAGGTCGATAACATCATACGGGAAAACAGCAATCTTTTCATATTCCTCCAAAATCTTTTTTATGTTGGTATTATTCGGGATTTTAGGGTTGTTTTTTGAAGACCAGTACTCTTTATAAATCTTCGTTTTATAGATTTTCAAAACTTCCTGGCGTTCATCTTCCGTCATTAAATCTTGATTATAAAAATCTTTGACTAATGGC
>JANPGQ010000542.1:0-7932 GCA_031423975.1 Cytophagales bacterium
CCAACAAATCGGACGAAGTTTTGTTGGTGAAAACACCAACAAAGGCGGAAATTTGCTTTCGCACGTGTGGATTGGTGGAGACAGCAACCACGGGACGAAGGATATAACTATTAATTAATTTATTCATTTCCTATAATGGTTTCAATGTTGATAACAATTTGATTAAATCCCTGTAATTCAGACAGATAGACTTCTTTTATTTGCCACGCTTGGATGATGTTTTGGGCAAATTCCACGTATTCAATTTCGCCAGCTTGGTAGCTTTTGGTGGCAGTTTTGATGATTAAATCAGCTTGTGGAAGAGCCGATTTTTCGTAATATTCCAAAGAATTTTTACTTTTTTCATACTGAATTTTCAAGGCATTCAACTGGCTTTCTAATTGACTTTCCACAAATTGAACCTGTTGATTACTAATCTGTTCATTGATTTTAGAGGAAGCAATACGGGCTTGTTGAGCTTTTTTGAAAATGGGTACATTTACCCCCAATTGCACTACATTTTGATTATAATTTTGCTCAATACTTTGATTGATAATTCCCATCCTAAAATCAGGTTTCAAACGTTCTTTTTCCAGATTGGTTTGTAACTTACTGACTTCATTTTGCTGTTTTAGAATCGTCAAAAATGGATTCGATAGTACATTTAACTCATTGATAATCAAGGTCTTTTTATGAGCAATATTCTCATCCAAGGCAATATTTTCAGAGGTATTTATCAAAAATTTCATTTGTTGAATCAATACTTTTTCATCGGCTTGATACATCTGAATTCGGTTCTGAATTTCACGCAAACGGGTTTCGGAAGACACTTTTTCTAAGAGATTACTTTCGCCCGTTTTATAGCGAACCGAAGCCGCCCGAAAAGCCATAATATAAAGACTATCTTGTTGAGCTAAAAGCCTGATTATCTGAGTGTTATTCAACCATTGGTAATAAACACTTTTCACCTCGGCAATGAGTTGATTTTTAGTATAATTTGCTCGTTTCTCCGCCGTCAGCACATTCCCTTTCAATAGGTTTTGATTGGCTTTATAGAGACTTGGTAGTGCAAAATTTTGTCCAAAACTTAGTGTAATATCGTTTCCTGTATATACCTGAGTCCGCCCATATTGTACCTCAATATTGGTCTTGGGCAATTCACGTGCAGTACCTGTAAGTATCTGACTATTAGCAATTTCCAATTTAGACAGCCTGATATTTTGATTATTTTCAAGGGCTTTTTGGATACAGATATTGGGCGTTAGTGTTTGGTTATTAGTTAATGGAGAATTTTGGGCTTTTACATTGCTTTCTAAAAATAATACTCCTAAAAATATTACACTCATCAAACCTATTTTTCCATTTCCCCCTTCCTTAATTATAACTTTTCCACTTCCAGCATTTCCGCTTTTAAAAACCAAATATATTACTGGCAGTACAATCAAAGTTAGAAGCGTTGCCGTAATTAAACCGCCAATTACCACCGTTGCCAAAGGTCGTTGAACCTCTGCCCCTGCTGAATTACTTAGAGCCATCGGCAAAAAGCCCAAAGAAGCTACCAAAGCCGTCATCATAACAGGGCGAAAACGAGTTTTTGTACCTTCCAAAATTCGCTGTTTTATATCGCCAACTCCTTCATTTTCAAGAAGATTAAACTGTGCAATCAACACAATTCCGTTGAGAACTGCCACCCCAAAAAGAGCAATAAACCCAATGCCTGCCGATACTGAAAAAGGCATATTACGCAACCACAAAGCAAACACGCCACCAATGGCAGAAAGCGGAATCGCTACAAAAACCATAAGAGCTTCTGATAGCGAGTTGAAGGTGAAGTAAAGTAATACAAGAATCAGAATTAATGCCACAGGTACTGCCAAAGACAAACGACTTTTGGCAGCTTGGAGGTTCTCAAAAGCACCACCATATCCAATAGAATAGCCTGCTGGAAACTTTACTTTTTGTGCGATAACTCCCTGTATTTCAGACACTAAACTCTCAACATCTCTATTTCGGACATTGATTCCTATTGAAATTCTACGGCGGGCATTTTCTCTGGCAATCTCGGAAGGAGCATCTTGATAATTGATGTCGGCAACTTCTGAAAATGGAACTTTTCCACCACTCGGCAAGTCCAAATACAAATCTTTAATCTGCTGAATATCTTTGCGAAAAGAAGAATCTAAACGAATAACTAAATCAAACCGTTTTTCGCCCTCATATACTACGCCTGTCTGTTCACCCGCAAAGGCTGCTTTCAATAAAACATTTAACTCATTGATTTTCAAACCATATTGTGCTATTTTCTGACGATTATACACTACCACCATTTGGGGAGTACCTTCAATTTGCTGTACTTTCAAATCAGCAATTCCATCAATTTTCTTGATTTTATGAGCTACTTCTTGGGCTTTTTCATATAAAATATCAAGGTCTTCACCATAGATTTTGATGGCAACATCCGATTTTACCCCCGCAATCAATTCGTTAAAACGCATTTGAATTGGTTGTGTAAATTCAAAACTAATACCAGGCAAATCGCTTAGTTTTTCATCCATTTTCTGCGAAAGTTCTTCCATTGTTTCCGCTTTTTTCCATTGTGAAGGGTCTTTCAAATCAATGATTAAATCACATGAATTTAGACCCATGGGGTCGGTTGGAATTTCTGACGAACCAATTCTGGAAACTACTTGTGAAACTTCATCGGGAAAGGCTCGGAGCAAGATTTTCTGAGCTTCATTATTCATTTCGATGCTCTGTGAAAGAGAGGCATTACTATGTAGAAGCGTCTCTACTGCAAAATCTCCTTCATTTAATTCAGGGATAAACTCGCCACCTAAGTTACTGAAAATGAATAGACTACCTATAAAAAGTAAAACAGATATGCCAATCACAATCAAACTATTTACTCGTAAAATTTTGTGAATAATTTTATCGTAAATTGAATATAAAAACCCAATAATTTTATCGGCAATATTCTTTTTATGACTAATATTTTTCGTCAAAATCCAAGCGGACATCATTGGAACGTAGGTCAAGGATAATATCAAAGCGGCAAAAATGGCAAAACCGACCGTCTGAGCCATGGGGCGAAACATTTTACCCTCAATACCCGACAAAGCCAAAATGGGCAAATAGACTATCAAAATAATAATCTCTCCAAAAGCCGCTGATTTTCTAATATTCACGACAGATTTTAGGACTATTTCCATCGAATTATTAATGCTATTTTCAGCGGTTGATTTAGCAATCTCATTATCCACATCGTTTACTAAAAACTGTTCATTGTTCACTGATAGCTGAAAAATCACCGCCTCCACAATAATTACTGCTCCGTCCACAATCAGTCCGAAGTCAATAGCTCCCAAAGACATCAAATTGGCAGAAACTCCAAAAAGTCGCATCATGGCAAATGAGAATAGCAAACATAATGGAATAACGGAAGCCACAATTAAACCCGCTCGCCAATTGCCTAATAATAAAACTAACACAAAAACCACAATTAAACCGCCTTCAATCAAATTTTGCTGAACCGTACCTATTGCTTTGTTAATCAGTTTACTACGGTCGATAAATGACTCTATTCTAACTCCTTCTGGTAATGATTTTTGGATTTCTTCTATCCGTTTTTTTACCTCAACCACCACCTTTTGGGCAGACTCTCCTTTCAGCAATAATACAATTCCACCCACGGCTTCTCCCTCTCCGTTACGAGTCATTGCTCCATAACGCACAGCGTATCCAAACTTTACATTCGCCACGTCTCGTACCAACAAAGGAACACCTCCACGATTGGTAACTACCACATTTTCAATATCTTGCAGATTTTTAATCATCCCTTCCGAACGAATAAAATAGGCATCTGTTCCTTTTTCGATATAGCTTCCGCCCGAATTAGAATTGCTTTCTTGCAAAGCCTTAAAAACTTCTGAAATTCCTAAGTTCATACTCCGTAATCTCTCTGGATTAATGGCAACTTCGTACTGTTTCAGATTCCCTCCGTAAGAACTTATTTCTACAACTCCCTTAATACCAATCAATTGACGCTTTACAATCCAGTCTTGCATGGTGCGTAAATCAGTCAGAGAATACTTAGATTTATGAGCATCAGCTACAGTGAGTGTATATTGATAAAATTCGCCCAAACCTGTGGTAATGGGTGCCATTTCTGGGCGACCCGCCCCTGCCACCAAATTAGGTTCAGCTTCACGGAGTTTCTCAGAAATCTGTTGTCGAGCCTTTTCAGTAGGAATATCATCGTCAAAAACAACCGTAATGACTGACAGTCCCATGCGAGAAAATGACCGAATTTCTTTGGTATTCGGTACAGTCCGCAGGCTCATTTCCAGTGGATAAGTAATGAATTTTTCTACCTCAGTAGCCGCCAAAGCGGGTGATTGCGTAAGGATTTGAACCTGATTTGACGTAATATCAGGCAGAGCATCAATGGTCAATTGGGTAAGCGAATAACTGCCCCAAGCCACTAAACTCAAAGTTAAAGCAATGATTATCAGTCTATTATATATACTGAATCGAATGATTTTATCTACCATTTTTTGTTTTTCGATTTTCGATGCGACCGTCGCTCGGTTTGTGATTAGATGTTCGGAAGTTCGATGTTGTTTCGTGTAATGTTACATAAATTCTACATACCGATAATTATTTTTCAAATATGAAAAACAAGAATCAAGCATCGAAATTTCCGAACATCGAAAAACGAAAAACAAACACCGAATCTAAGCCTTCGGAGGATTCAACAAAGTACGAGAAATAGAAAAATGATAGAAGTTTTGCCAAGCGAAGTTTGGCTCAGAGAAAGGCTTAAAATTAGCCTCACAAGAAGGGATATTAGCTTTGAAGGTAGCTTCGCAGTAAGTTATGATTGAATTATGCGAATTGAAATTGGGAAGATTTTGGTGTGAATGTTTGGCAGTTTTGGTATGATTTGAAGTCGTAGAATAGTGCATAATCAAGAAATCCACAAAGCTAAGGTCTTGATTTTCAACAGATTTATGTTCTTGGTAATGTTGAATTAATGTACCAATTTTAGCCAATTCCATAGCATCAATCCTTGGAAAAAGACTTCCCAAGAGAATTTGAATACTTAATGATATTGCTATGACTTTTTTCACGTTACAAAGTTACTTAATTAGTGAATATGGAATTAATATTAATGAATTTTAGAAAGATTCTAAACTAAAAATCCCTCCAAGCAACTCAGAGGGATTTTCATTCTAATTCAATATCAATTTAACTTCGTTCGTTTTCTCCTTCATTTTCACCGTTCCTAAAATGGCTCTAACTGCCTCCGCAATGCCCTCTGGGTCGAAACCACATTCTTTATGGAGTTCAATTTGCTCTCCGTGTTCAACCACTCTATCAGGAATTCCAAGGCGCTTTAGTTGGGCTGAATAACCATTATCCAACATAAATTCTGCCACTGCCGAACCAAATCCTCCTTGAATACAACCATCTTCTACGGTGATTACTTTATCGTATTTTTGGAAAATTTCGTGTAGCATCTCTTCGTCCAATGGTTTCACAAAACGCATATCGTAATGGGCTGGATTGATGCCTTCTTTTTCGAGTATCTGACAAGTTTCAACGGCATAATTTCCAATGTGTCCAAGCGTCAAAATCGCTACGTTCTCACCATCTTTAATTTTGCGTCCTTTACCAATTTCCATCAATTCAAATGGTGTTTTCCAATTAGGCATAACACCTTCTCCCCGTGGATAACGTATTGATATACAATGTTTTAAATCCTTAAAATTATCCTGAGAAACCGTAAACATAATGTCCCGTAATTCCTTTTCATTCATCGGAGCAAAGACAATCATATTTGGAATACATCTCATATACGCAATATCATACGCCCCGTGATGCGTTGGACCATCGGCACCCGCAAAACCCGCACGGTCGAGACAGAAAATAACGGGTAATTCCTGAATCGCTACATCATGCACTACTTGGTCGTAGGCACGTTGCATAAAGGTTGAGTAAATATTACAAAAAACCGTAAGACCTTGCGTGGCCATGCCTGCCGAAAATGTTACGGCGTGTTGTTCCGCAATACCTACATCAAAAGCACGCTCAGGCATTACTTTCATCATAATATTCAACGAACTTCCCGAAGGCATGGCGGGCGTAACCCCCATAATCTTTGAGTTCTGTTCCGCTAATTCTACGATGGTATTTCCGAAAACATCTTGATACTTAGGAGGTTGTGGCGTCAAATAAGTCTTTTTCTTGATTTCTCCTGTGATTTTGTCGAATTTTCCAGGAGCGTGCCAAAGGGTTTGGTCCTTTTCGGCAAGGGCATAACCTTTGCCTTTTGTGGTGATACAATGGAGAATTTTAGGGCCGGGAATATCTTTTAAATCATTCAAAACGGTTGCCAAATATTCAACGTCATGCCCATCAATCGGACCAAAATATCGTAGATTTAATGATTCAAATAAATTACTCTGTTTCAACAAAGTAGCTTTCAAACCATTCTCAATTTTAGAAACTATATCTTGGGCAGATTTACCAAAAGTGGACATTTTACCCAATAAGTTCCAAACTTCATCTTTCACTCGGTTGTAGGTATGTGAAGTAGTAATATCCGTTAAATATTCCTTCAAAGCCCCTACGTTCGGGTCAATCGCCATGCAATTATCATTCAAAATAATTATCATGTTGTTCGAAATTGCTCCCGCATGATTCATTGCCTCGAATGCCATACCTGCCGTCATTGACCCATCGCCAATTACGGCAATGTGCTGACGGTCTTTTTCACCTTTATATTGCGAAGCCACCGACATCCCCAAAGCTGCCGAAATGGAAGTAGATGAATGACCTACGCCAAAGGCATCATATTCACTTTCTTTTCGTTTTGGAAAACCAGAAAGTCCGCCATACATACGATTGGTAGGGAAATTATCACGTCTTCCTGTTAAAATTTTATGTCCGTAGGCTTGATGACCAACGTCCCAAACCAATTGGTCGTAAGGCGTATTGAAGACATAATGCAAAGCCACCGACAACTCAACCACGCCCAAAGATGCCCCAAAATGACCACCAAACACAGAAACATCATCAATAATATATTGACGAAGTTCATCACAAATTTGGAGTAATTCCGAGCGGTCTCGTTTCCTTAAATCCTCTGGGGAGTTAATTTGAGCCAATATTTTGCCAGGGGTGATTTTCATAAATGTCGTGTTGTCGAAATTGTAAATAGATAACTATCAAAAATATGAAATGTTTGATAGTATTGTATTTAATAACACAAATTTACAAAATTTTTCTGAGGTTATCCTAAACGCAAAAACGGTCAAGCATTTTGGGATTGACCGTTTGATTAATTTTCAATTTTCTAAATACTCAACTAACCTTCGTTAATGTATTCACAGTAACATGAGGCCAAACGACTGGCAGTTTCACGCCCGTTGGCGGAAATACCAAATTGATAGTTTGAGAGTATTGTAATTGAAGAATATTGGGTTGCCCGACCTTCGGATTTTTGATTTGTTCAATCCAATAAGTGGCTTCCACGTCCGTTGCTTTGATATTCTCCTGAATGAATGGAATATTTAAAACACCGCCATCATTATTTTTTGTAGAAAAAGAAAGCGTTGTCATATTGACAATTTGTTGAGTACCTAACGTTTTTTGCAAGAACAAATTTGGGTTTATTTGACTAAACTGTGGAAATTGGTTGGTATCATACTGACCTTCGCCATAGCCAAAAGGTAAACTCCCCGCTACGGCAAAAGGCATGGTAGAAATTTTAGGGAAAAAATTATTATTAGCTGGCAGTGAATTATTGGAAACACCAGGGGCAAGTAATGAATTACCGTGAGGAATGGTTGCTAATCTAACAATATCAAAATTAGAATTAAGATTCTGAATATTCAAAAAAAGTCCTGTCTCTGCGTGAATTTGCTGACCATTTCCAAAACCTCTCGAATT
>JANPGQ010000543.1:0-4099 GCA_031423975.1 Cytophagales bacterium
TTAGTATTGGGTGGTTGCGGTGTTACTTTGGAGGAGTTGACAAATCTATTTTCAAGTTTTGCGAATGAAGGGCAATTTCAAAAGGCAAAATATATCAATTCAGAAATTAACTCCGCACTTCAAACTCCAAACTCCGAACTCACCAGTAAGGAATCCATCTACCTAATCAATCAAATCCTCTCACAAATCACCCGACCAGATTTGCCAAATAACTATGATTATACCTACCGAATGCCCAAAATTGCTTGGAAAACGGGAACTTCATTCGGGAAAAAAGATGCTTGGAGCATTGGCTATAATGCTAATTATACGGTGGGCGTTTGGATAGGAAATTTCTCAGGCGAAGGCGTACCCGAACTTTCAGGGGCGAATATTGCTACACCTTTATTATTCGATATTTTCAATACCATTGAATACAATTCTTCGGCAAAATGGTTTAAATCGCCCGAAGGAATTGCCCTCAGAAAAGTATGTGCCGAAAGTGGCGATGTACCGAGCGAATTTTGCACGAATCAAATCACAGATTATTATATTCCGAGTGTCTCCAAAATGACCCCCTGTACGCATCTCCGCAATGTATATGTACGTGCAGATGGGCAAATTAGCTATTGTTCGCACTGTTTGCCTGATAGTGGGGCGGTTAGAAAATTATATCCAAACCACGCCCCTGAACTGGTCGGTTGGTACGAAACCAAGCATATTCTCTACGAAAAAATACCGACACATAACCCCCAATGCGAGCGAGTTTTCCAAGAAAATGCTCCCCAAATCGTCTATCCAGTGGATGGTTCGGAATATATTTTGGATAAAAAAGATACGCAAAAAATGATGCTCAATTGTCAGACAATCAATGATGTGAAGGTGGTTTATTGGTACATCAACGATAAATTAGTACAAAAATCAGAACCTAATACAAAGGTCTTTTTCACGCCCGAAGCAGGGAAATTGAAAATATCATGCAGTGATGCCAAAGGGAGGAATACGGATATTTTTGTGGAGGTGAAAAAGGAGTAATTTTAATTGAAAATAATTGTAAAAAATAAAAGGTCAAATAGCTAATAAATGCCATTTGACCTCTAAAAATAGTATTCTCTCTTACAAATTCCCCTTCCGCATTTCCTTCACTGCATAATCAGCCGCACGGGCTGTGAGCGCCATATACGTCAATGATGGGTTTTGGGTTGAGGTAGAAGTCATAGAAGCTCCGTCGGTTACAAAAACGTTTTTGCATTGATGCAAAGCATTCCATTTATTCAGTATCGAAGTCTTAGGGTCTTTGCCCATTCTGGCACCACCCATTTCATGAATATCTAAGCCAGGTGTGCGATGTTGGTCGTTAGTACGGATATTTTTAAAACCTGCCTTGGTGTACATTTCAGTCAATTGCTCAAAGAAATCCTTCACCATTTTGCGGTCGTTATCGTCATAATCTACCGATATTTTCAACTGTGGAATTCCCCAAGGGTCCACAAGAGTTTTGTCCAAACCTACATAATTACTCTCCTTCGGAATAGTCTCGCCCATCATGTGCGAGCCTACACTCCAAATATTATTCAACTCAGGACTCAAAAGTCCTTTTTTCAAATCTTCACCTAAGCCACTTCTATCATCATGCGAATATCTACCCGCCGAAAATCCAGAGGCATAACCCCGTAAAAAATCAGTTTCTTGCTTCAAAAAATTACGAAAACGTGGAATATATGCAGAATTTGGGATACGGCCTTGGGTTTTACTATCCAAAAACCCTTCGTATTCAGCGTTGATATTGGCAGTATAATTATGGAAAGCTACATATTTTCCCAATACACCACTATCATTACCCAAACCATTGGGGAAACGATGCGAGGTTGAATTCAACAAAATCAAATTGGAATTTAAGGCAGCAGCATTTACGAAAATAATTCTTGCGTAATATTCCGTCATTTGCTTGGTATTGGCATCAATCACACGTACACCCGTAGCTTTTCCTTTCTTTTCATCATAAATAATAGAATGCACTACCGAATGCGGACGCAAGGTCATTTTGCCCGTTTTTTCTGCCCAAGGTAAGGTAGAAGAATTACTACTAAAATAACCTCCATATGGACATCCACGCTCGCAAATGGTGCGATTTTGACATTGCGCACGTCCTTGTTCTCCATGAATTTTGTTAGGAACTGTCAAATGAGCAGCACGACCCATAATAATATGACGGTCGGTATAATGCTTGGCTACTTCTTGCTTGAAATGTTTCTCAACACAATTCATTTCATGGGGTGGCAAAAACTCGCCATCTGGCAAACTCGCTAAGCCGTCTTTATTACCTGCAATGCCAGCAAATTTTTCTACGTAACTATACCAAGGGGCTAATTCAGCGTAATTAATGGGCCATTCTACCGCAAAACCATCACGGGCAGGACCATCAAAATCATGTTGCGACCAGCGTTGGGTTTGTCTTGCCCACATCAAAGATTTTCCGCCAGTTTGGTAGCCTCTAATCCAATCAAAAGGTTTTTCCTGTACGTAAGGATGCTCGGCATCTTTTACGAAAAAATGTTGAGAACCTTCATAAAAAGCATAACATTTGCTCACGATGGGATTAGCGTCTTTTACTTCTTTCGTCAGTTGCCCACGGTGTTCAAACTCCCAAGGTTGGGTCATGGTGGTCGGATAATCCGTAATGTGTTTTACTTCACGCCCACGCTCCAGTACGAGTGTACGTAAGCCTTTGCCTGTTAACTCTTTAGCTGCCCAACCGCCACTAATTCCCGAGCCAATAACAATGGCATCAAAGGTTTGATTTTTTATTGAATCTATATTTAGCATTATTATAATTTTCGTTTTTTGTGATTTGATGTTTAGACTTCGGTGGTCGAAACTAACTTTTTACGGGTACACAACCATGATATTTACCCGGTAAAAACTGAAATTTTCTCAGATTAGTCATTACGTATTCTGAATTGAGGTAGCCTTGAATAGTGAGATTTTTTACTAATCTGACAAAATCCTTTTCGTCGCTATTATTCGAACTCAACATCGAATTCAAAACAGCTAATTTTTGTTTGGAATCGCTTTCTATAAATGATTTTGAAAAATCTTTTTTCGCTATTTCATCTACCGAAATAAGACCTTTTCTAAAGACTTCTTGAGCTTTTGCATCATAACAGTCCGCTATCATTTTCATCGTAAATTTATGGATTTCTAAGTCCTTAGCCCCGGGGGTATCAGTTTTGGGAATAATCGTTTCTACGATTTCAGCCAATAAATTTTCTTGTAAAAATGAATTATTGACAGACAGAGTGGGGATTGATTTCGTACTCCAAGCATTTGCCCAAGATGGTAGTATGATGGCACTGCCAATGCTTAAAGCTACGGTTTTTAAAGCGGTACGTCTTTGCATTTTGAAAGAATTGAAAATGAATTAATATTGTTTTGAAAGGTAAATATTCTGTAAATATACTCTTAAACAAGTAATCTAAATAGCCAAAAATTAAATTATGAAACATCCAACACTTTCACCCTTTCTGCGGTAGGATAGGTTATCAATTTAGAAAAATCTTCTTTCCAAAAATCTAAATCCAGCAATTGGTTTTTATTGTTTTTAGTGAGCGTAATTACAACGACAATTCCATCAGTATCGGTATATTCTACCTGAATCAAATCGCCGTCATAATCATCGGGATTATTATCAATGCCCAAACTGATACTGCCCATTTTACCGCCTTCGTATTCAAAAACGTCTTCGCTAATGGGATATTCTTGGGTAGTAAAACCTATTTTCTTGAGCATAAATTCTATCAATACTCGTTCGTTTTCACGTATTTTTCTGGTTTGATTCATATTTAGTAATATTAAAATCTGGGTTACGAAGTATCTGTATTTTCTGTGTGCTAATAAAATTTCTAAGATAAACAAAAAGAGGCGAAAACCTTTCGATTTTCGCCTCTTTTTGTTGTGTGTATCTCGTTGTTAATGTTTGAATTAGAATCTGAAGTGAGAGAACGCTTTGTTAGCTTCTGCCATACGGTGCGTATCATCTTTCTTCTTCACTGCGGCACCTTCTCCTTTGGCAGCCGCCATGATTTCATTTGCCAGACGGTCAATCATCGTCTTATCGCCA
>JANPGQ010000544.1:0-1636 GCA_031423975.1 Cytophagales bacterium
TGAACGAAGACAAATAAAGGGCAGGATAACTTCCCGCCAAAAGCCCCGTAAATATGGTGAAAATCAGCATAATACCCCAAAAAGTAGGATTGGCTAACTGCAATGAAACCTCTTTTTCAGTAAGCGTATTGAAGGCAGGCAAAACCAATTCAACGATGATTAAAGCAAATGCCAAAGCAATAAATGAAATCACCAAAGACTCACTCAAAAACTGTCCAATTAACTCTCCACGCCCAGAACCCATGGCTTTACGAACGCCCACTTCCTTCGCCCTTTTTTCCGAACGAGCCGTACTCAAATTCATAAAATTGATACAGGCAATTACCAAAACTAAAAGCCCTAAAATACCGAATAAACGCACATATTTAATAAATCCACCTGTATTCATTCCATTTTCAAACTCAGAATAAAGTCTCCATTTAGACATGGGATGAATTAATATTTCAGGTTTAACAGTATTGAACATCAACTTATCGTCCTTGAAATGACTACGTACCACCTCTTTTATTTTGGCACTAACATTTGCCTCATTGGCTTCTGGACGCAATTGAACAAAAGTTTGATACGAATTATTACCCCATTCTGTATTTTGATTTTTCATATAAGCGTAAATACTTTCTTGTAATTGCCAAGGCAATAAAAAATCAAACTTCAAGGTGCTATTGTGTGGCTGTTTAGCTACTACAGCCGTTACTTTCACATCCGTTTTATTATCAAATTTCAATACTTTTCCGATGGGGTTTTCATCGCCAAAAAAGGCTTTGGCAGTTTCCTCAGTCAAAACAATTGAATAAGGGTCGTGTAAAGGATTTTTGTCTCCTTTGAGAATATTTAAAGAAAACATATCTACACCATCTTCACCCAAAAAATGTCCTTCTTTCAAGAGTCTTTTAGTACCTAATGCCAAAGGGCTTTTCATTCCCCAGTCGCACATGGCTACCCCTTTAAAATCAGGGTATTTAGTTTTTAATTCTACACCAATCGGGTAAGGAAGTGCATCTTGCGTACCCCGATGCCCATCAAAAGTTTGGTGCATTTTTACCTGATAAAGGGTTTCATAATTTTTGTGGTGTTTATTAGCGGAGACCTCATCATGTATCCAAAGACCGATGAGCATAGCAACTGCCATTCCCACCGCCAAACCAGCGATATTGATGAACGAATAAACCTTATTACGAAGCAGGTTTCGGAGGGCGATTTTTAGATAGTTCAGTAACATTTTGTTAGAAATAAAATTTGATATTTTTAGGTCAATCAATCTTAAACTATACTCCCAATCTTATGCCAAAGGCACAAACTACTGATTTTCAATAAATTATGAATTATGTGTAGGTAAAAACTGTCCGAAAACGGACAGTTTTTGTACGATTTTATGTTAAAAATGCTTACAAAACTTACCTTATTTACCTTTTCTAATCAAGATATTTCCATTCATATTTTTCATTAAAACCTCTGGACCGCCGCCATTAATTTTGCCATTCACCCAATTATCAACCTCAATTTTATACATTCCAGGTTTAGAAGATTTCGATGTTTCAGCTGAGGAAGATTTTTCAATTGCCATATCAAAATCCGTAAAAATGTCTCCTCTGTCAGATTTCAACTTCATATTTCCTTTAAAAGTGGGCGGAAAAGT
>JANPGQ010000545.1:0-3348 GCA_031423975.1 Cytophagales bacterium
TTCCAATACAGATTCTTTAAATCATACAATTTTATTTAATTATTTAAAGATTTTACTACTTTCTAACGCCAATCAAAGCCATCATTCGCCCTGTTTTTCCTTTCTCTTTTCGATGTGAAAAGTAATCGTTATTATCTAAAACCGTTGAAAAACTTGAAATCTCAATCTGATTTTCGGGTACTCCACATTTCATCAATTGGGCAGCATTGGCTTTTTTTAAATCCACAAAAAACTTCACTTTCCGCCCATTTTTCACCATTCTCTTAAATTCGTAAGCAAACAATTCTGCTACTTTTTCGCCCACTTCAAAAGATGATTCATCTATACACGTACCAACATAAGCGTAACAATCAGTCGGATTAGTGTTAAATTCAGCCTGCATCATCTGGATTGTTTTGGCGGTAATGTCGGCAACTGTGCCTTTCCAGCCCGCATGAACTGCTGCAACTGCCCTATTCTTGGCATCGTATATCAAAATGGGCGTACAGTCGGCAACGGTAACGGACATGAAAGAATTTTTATTGATAGTTATCATAGCGTCGTACCCTTCATAAGCTTTGCAACGGGTAACTTTCAGGATTCGGTCTCGATGAATTTGATGAGAATGAGCAACTCTACTGGTTTTAATACCGAGACTTTCAAAAAGTCGTGTTCTATTTTCTTGCACATTTTCTGGTTTATCTTCGGTAAAAAGCCCTAAATTTAAGGACGTATAAGGGGCTTTGCTAATACCGCCGTATCGGTTGGTCTCTACGGCAATTAGTTCGGGGAATTGTTGGAAAATTTTGGGTAATGTGTACATTTATGTTTGTTGTGTTAGTGTTTTGTCAAAAGTAAAGCTAAAACCTATTAGGGCGGTTGCCTTTCAATAAATGATAGACAAAAAAAATCTTTTGTATCTCATTTTTCTTATTTTATTCTCCGCTTGTGAATCGAAAAAAACGATTCATCAAGCGGGGCTTGCTTTATCTTTTGACGACAGATTTGTAAAAGAATGGTTTCAATTGCGACCACTCCTAAAGAAGTACAACGTAAAAGCTACTTTTTATATTACCCAACCCGATAGCCTTTCGGATGAAGAGGTAAATATGTTACATGAACTGCAAAAAGAGGGGCATGAGATTGGCTGCCACGGAGCTATGCATGTGCGTTCGATACCTTACATTTGGGAAAACTCTTTGAAAGAATACATGGAAAATGAGGTTTTTCATGCTCTTGGAACGATGAAAAAACAGGGATTTTCTCCTAAAACTTTTGCTCATCCTGGCGGGTCGCAAATGTGGTATTCAGACCGTGAATTGTTAAAATATTTTATGCTATTACGAGACGTTTCTATGAAAAATCGTACCGTTTTTGGCTATCAATATACTCGTAAAGTGGAAGACATGGACGAAATTTATCACCAACACAATAATACTCAAAAAGTGAATGCTCTCTTGATTGATATAAGTGCAAAATTGACTATTGAAGACATACGAAAAGGTTTTGAGAGAACTAAAAAAGAAGATTCCGTTATAATGATTTTTGGTCATAAACCTCTGAACGGAAATACTCAAAAAGTAGGTGAATATGGTTTTGATATTCATTTTTTAGAACAAATCTTAGCAGAATGTGCTAAATTGAACCTTAAATATTATCGGATGGATGAATTGATTGGTGAACGGTAAAGGGTAAACGGTTCACGGAAAATCTCTTACCTCGTTCATATTTATTCAATAAAATTCATTTTAACAAACTCCGTTCACCGTGTACCGTTTGCCGTGTACCGAAATTTAAACAAAAATATGAAACATAGAAATTCTTTCATCAGCACAATCTTATTATTAACATTCTCATTATCAGGGTTTTCGCAGGATAATGATTCCACTATTATTCGTAAATTATTCAACGAATCACTACTAAAAGGAAAGTCTTACGAGTGGCTACGTGAACTTACTACCAAAATAGGACCCCGTTTGAGTGGTTCGGAAGGAGCAAAAAAAGCGGTTGATTGGGGTAAAAAACTCTTAGAATCAGGCGGTTATGATAGGGTTTTCTTGCAGGATGTCATGGTGCCACATTGGGTACGTGGAGCAAAAGAAGAAGGCTATATTTTGAATGGAAAAGTGAAAACTTCTGTGCCTTTGGTGGCTTTGGGTGGGTCAATTGCTACGCCCGCAAAAGGCATCACAGCTGAGGTAATTGAGGTGAAAACTTTCCAAGAGTTGCGTGAAATGCCCAAAGAAAAAGTGCAAGGCAAAATTGTATTTTTCAATCGCCCGATGGATGCTACCAAAATAAATACTTTTGAGGCTTACGGACAGGCGGGTGACCAACGCAGGAGCGGAGCCAATGAGGCTTCTAAAATGGGAGCTATTGGGGTGATTATTAGGTCGTTGAGTAGTACCGAAAACGATTTTCCACATACGGGTTCTATGCAATATGCTACGGGAGTTGCCCTGATTCCTGCGGCAGCTTTGAGTACCAATGCAGCGACATTATTGAGCAAAACGTTAAAGGAAAATCCATCTCTAAAATTTCATTTCAAACAATCTTGTGAATCGTTGCCCGACGTTGCTTCTTTCAACGTAGTGGCGGAGATAAAAGGCTCTGAAAAACCCGAAGAATTTATTGCGGTGGGTGGACATTTAGACTCGTGGGATTTGGCACAAGGAGCCCACGATGATGGTACTGGAATTGTTCAATCTATGGAGGTTTTTAGAATATTTAAAACCTTGAATATCAAGCCAAAACGGACTTTGAGAGTGGTTTTATTCATGAACGAAGAGAACGGAAATAGAGGAGGAATCAAGTACGCAGATTTGGCAAAACAGAACAACGAAAAACACATTTTTGCGATGGAATCAGACGAAGGTGGTTTTACGCCAAGAGGTTTTGGTATTCAAGGAGCATCCAAAGAAATTTTATCCAAAATTCAGAGTTATCAAAAACTGTTATCGCCCTACGGATTGAATGAAATTGACCGAGGTTCTGGGGGGACCGATATTAGCCCATTAGCTCCACAAGGCACAGTTTTGGTAGGTTTCAAACCCGACCCACAACGTTATTTTGAATATCACCATGCTTCAAATGACCGCTTTGAAACCGTCAATCAGCGGGAGTTAGAAATGGGTGCGGCATCAATGGCGGCATTGATTTATTTGTTGGATAAAAATGGATTGTAGGGTTCTTTATTTACAATATATACGGATGTCGTCCTTTTTTGAAGGACGACATCCATATTTCTATACTTTTCAAAAAACTTCTTTCAATTCATCCAACAGCCCTTTCAACTGGATTAAAGGCTTGCCATAGAATTTATTAATCCACCAGTTTGTCGCCCAATACATATAAGCGGAACTGCCAATC
>JANPGQ010000546.1:0-5768 GCA_031423975.1 Cytophagales bacterium
CTCCAAAACCGCATTTGTAAAAGCATGATTTGAATCCCCCGCAACCATGTGTCCTGCATCCGACACATTCACACTCCGTACGTGAGGCACTTCATCTAAAAATTCAGCCATTACTTTTTCAGAAACCACATCCGACATACCACCTCGAACAATCATTGTTGGTACTTTTAAATTCTTTGCAGCCTGATACATTCTTGCCTCATTTCTGATTTGTTGGTCGGGTGTAATGCTTTTCCAAAGTTCCAACATTTTCATATCCCAATGCCAATAATATCTACCATCTTCTCGCAAACGAAGATTTTTCTCTAATCTGGAATGGTCTTTGGGTTTTGTTCGGTTGGGTAAATAAGCGGAAACTGCCGCAGCGGCTTCGTCAATGGAAGCGAAACCGTGTTTATTGGAAGACATAAAAGCAAAAATTCTTTCAATGCCTTTTTGTTCCGCTTTGGGAGCAATATCCACCAAAATAATGGCGGAGGCAATGGAAGTTTCTGATTCTCCCTCGGCGATTAAAGAAGTCAAACCACCCATTGATGCACCCACCAAGGCAGGACGTTTGCCTAATTGAGCAATCACCGCTTTTAAATCTGAACCCAAATCTTCAATCCGATAATTTCCTTCATCTGACCAACTACTATCGCCATGTCCACGGGCATCTAAGGCAATGGAATAATAACCCGCATCCGCCACAATTTGGGCAGAATCTCCCCAAGAATGACGTGTCTGTCCTCCACCGTGCAGGAAAATAACTGGTTTGTCATCAGGATTTCCGAATGTATCAGCGACTATGAAGAAGTTTGGGGAAATTTGGAATTTTTTGGTGTGCATGAAGTTATTTTTTAGTAATAGTAAACTCTACTCGACGGTTCAATTTACGTCTTTCATCGGTGGCATTGCTGGCAATTGGGCGGGTTTGTCCCCAGCCTTTTGTCGTGATTCTTTCTTGGGCTATTCCTTTGGAAATCAAGTAGTTCTTTACTTCATCTACTCTTTCTTCTGAGAGTTTTAGGTTCAATTGAAAATCTCCTTGATTGTCGGTATGTCCCTCAAAAAGGATTTCTATACTTGGAAAATCGTTCATGGCTTGGGCAATTCTGTCCAAATCTTTCAAAGCAGGTGCTTGTAAGTGCGATTCACCTTGCTCAAAGGTGAAACTGTTCAAAACTCCCTTATTTCCCACTTCCAAAGGCATTAAATAAAAATCTTTTCTGATTTCTCGATACGATATTTCTTTCGATAAATCTACTGTTTCATTTATCGCTAAATAACCTTTGAGATAAGGAACAAAATCGTAAATTTCTTTTACAGGAACTACAAAACTAAACATTCCAGTAGCAGGGTCATAATTTTTTACTTCCGATTTCATTTGAACATTTTGTGGATTCATCGTGAGCAAACAAGCCACAGGAGTTTTGTCGGTAGTAGTTAAAACATTACCCGAAATAATAGCCACAGGTTCTGGTTTGGCAGTTTTTGGCAATTCTAATTTATAAATATCCTCTTTTTTAGAGGCATTTATTGAACAGATATAAGCATAATCTCCCGAGGCAGGAAGCGTAAAATAGCCATCCCAATTTGGCGTATTGATGGCGGGTCCCAAGTTTTCGGGTTCAGACCATAATTGCCAAGTTTCGTCCAAACGGTGAGATTTGAAAATATCATTATCACCATAGCCAGGAAAACCACGGGTTGAGAAATACAGAGTTTTATTGTCGGCAGCAATGAAAGGCGTTACTTCGTGTTCGCCCGTGTTGATGCTTCTGCCCATGTGAAGGGGTTCTGACCAATTGTTTTTTTCTGTTTTAAAAGCCACGTATAAATCCCTTTTGCCCGCACTATTTTTTCTTTGAACGGACATCACCATCGTTTGTCCATCGGGCGAAATGGCGAATTCTGCATTGGGACTTTGGTTATAATAATTTTCAATTTTTACTTCTTCGGGATACGCCCAGCCTTCTTTGGTACGAAATGAACGAGAAATGCCAGGCGATAATTTGCCATCTTTATGGTATTTATTCATTAACAAAATCTCTCGACCATCGGCTGAAACGCTGAAAACGGCATTTTTATCGTTGTTATTGATGGGATAACCAATGTTTTTAGATTTAATCCAATTTCCAGATTTATCCTGAACGCTAAACCAAACGTCTTGGTCTTTTTCTTTGCCAAAAACGCTCAAATAGTTTCGGGTATAAAAAAGTGTTTTGCCATCACTCGAAATCACAGGAGCAAATTCTTGATGTCTTGAATTAACGCCTTTGCCCAAATTTTCCCGATAAACTTCTTTGGGTGCATCTGCCGCCACTCGAATTAAGGCTTTTATCGGTTCAGTCGATTCTGAAATACCAATCGCATCAATCTGATTTGCTCCTTTTATTTTATCGGTATCTAAAATTAATTTGATAGCGGCTACCTTATACGTTGTTGATTCTGACAGAACAATGTTCAACATTTTGCCTTTTAAAGGTTGTTGAGGACCAACAGAATTGTTTTGATAGATAATGTGGGAGGTATTGTTTGGTTCGATGGCTAAAATTTTGATGATGCTGCCTTGACCATAATTTTCTGCTACTGCAACTTGACGAACATTCATCAACGTATCAAAACCAACGGTAATGAATTCTTCACTGGGACTATCTGGTTGTGAGGGCTGCCAAGCGGAGGTGCTTTCAACAATATTGGGAAGTACATTGGGTTTGCCCAGCGCTTGAATTGCCTTATATTCGGTAGTTTGAAAGGGAATTACACGTTCGGAAGAGAATTCCAAAACTTTACTCGCCCACCAAGTTTTTTGAGAAAAGGAGGAATTTAAGGAAACAAGAAAAATAATCAAAAAGACGGCGGATTTTTTGAGCATCATTATCATATATTTAGGATATTTTCCTATTAGCAAAAATTATACCGATTATTAATTTCTCACAATCGTTATTTCCACTCGTCTATTCAATTTTCTCTTTTCTTCTGAATTATTACTGGCAATGGGTCTGGTTGAACCGTAGCCTTGTGTTTGTACTCGTTTAAGATCAATTCCACTGGCGGTGAGGTATTTTTTTACCTCTTCAACTCTTTCTTTTGAGAGCTGCAAATTAGCATTCCAATCTCCTTGATTATCCGTATGCCCCTCCAACATAATTTCCATGGTGGGGTTTTCTTTCATCACTTTCACGATTCTATCCAATTCCGCAAACGACTCTGAGAGCATTTCAGCCTTGCTTTGCTCGAAAAATACTGAATTTAAGGTCATTTTTTGCCCTGCTACAATAGGCAATAAGTAAATGTTTTTCTTAAATTCTTTAAAATTGTTTTCCTTGGTAAAATCCATTGGTTCTGAAATCGCCATGAAGCCTTTTTTAGTTGCCGAGATGGTGTAACTCTGTTTAGAAGGTAACATTAGTTTATAATCGCCAGTTTCGGGGTCATAACTTACACAAACCGTATCTTTATCGCTCAAATTTTGTACATTGATTCGGGCAGAAATCGGTTTTTTATCAATCATATTATATACACCGCCCGTAACCTGAACTACGGCATTGGGTTTTATTGATTCTGGCACTCTCAATTTGAAAATATCTTCTTCGCCAATGGCATTTTGTTGTGAGGCAAAATAACCATAATCGCCCACGGCTGAGATACTGAAATATCCGTCCCATTCAGGAGTATTGATGATTTTTCCCAAATTTTCGGGTTCAGTCCATTTTAACCAAGTATCATCCAATCTTCTGCTTACATAAATATCATTATTGCCGTATCCACTGAAACCTTTGGATGAAAAATAGAGCGTTTTACCATCAGAAGCGATAAATGGAGTACCTTCTTCATCGGCTGAATTGATTTTTTTACCCAAATCCTGAGGTTCAGACCAAATGTTATCGGCTTGTAAAAAAGACACATAAATATCTTTTCCGCCTTGCGTATCTGCAAACTGCCCTGTCATTATCAAAACCCTCCCATTGGGCGAAAAGCTGTATTCAGCAAATTCAGACTTATTCCTAAAGTTTTTGACATTCATTGGTTTTGGAAATGACCAACCCGTTACGGTCTTGAAAGACATGGAAACGCCCTTGGACATTGACCCGTCTTTCAAATAAACATTATTCAGCAATATCGTTTTTCCATCGGGAGAAATACCACAAATGGCATTATGTTCTGCATTATTGATAGGTTCGCCCATTGGTTTTGCCAATCCCCATTTGCCATCTTTTTGCATTTCAGAAAACCAGACATCCTGATTTTTTTGATTGCCTAAATTTTCAGGATGTTTCCATCGTGTATAATACAGTGTTTTTCCATCGGGTGAAATGACGGGTGCAACTTCACGATAAGCTGAATTTACGTTTTCGCCCAAATTTTCTTTTATTGCCTCGGCAGGAAGGTTTTTAGCTAAATTTATGGATGCCTTTATGGGAGTTTCAGACTGAGAAATCCCAATAGCATCTATTTGATTCCAACCTTTTACTCGGGTAGTATTCAACACTATTTTAATGCCTCTGACTCTAAATGCCGTTAATTTTGGCAAAATAATATTGGTCATTTTCCCAATTTCTGTGGAAGGTGAATCTTTGTCAATCCAAAGCGGTTTTATATTATCAAATTCATCAAAACCTTCTACTTTCACGATACAACCCTGCCCCATGTTTTCAGCAATAGCAATTTGACGGATTGACATGAGGGTATCGAAACCCACGATAATAAATTCTTCTTGAGGGTTGTCTTGTGTCATGGGTTGCCATGCACACACACTTTGCCCGAAGGTTGGAAGTTTATTGGGCTTCCCCAAAATCTGAATAGCACGGTTTTCTTTGGTAGTATTTGCATCAAAATATTCAGAGGAAAAAGCAATGACACGGCTTGCCCAAAAGGTTTTTTGTGCAATGGTTTGAAGAGAAATAAGGAAAAAAAATAGTATGGTTAATGCGAATCTCATTTGTTGATTTAATGGGTAAAATAAGGATAATGAAGCCAATACTAAAATATCATAATATCTTCAAAAACCTTCTTAGGCTCTTTTTTGATTTTTTCAAAGGTGAGTTTTGGCTGTTTTTTCTCAATTTTCAAGCCCTTTTGGATTTGGATATTATGGTCATAAAATTCAATGGCTCTTTGCACTTTATTTTTATTAATCGTCAAAAAATACGGGCGACGACCATTTTTCTGAATTAAACGAGCGTCTAATTTATAAATTGTACCTTCTGGGAAATCTGAAATGATTTTTAGCGGGCAACCAATCTTCAAATCGCAAGGAATTGTTTGTCCTTCCAACGTTTTCAAGCGTGGACGATTTCTGCGAGTGTCAAAATACACTTTGGCATAAATATCCAAGAAGATTTTCTTCTCTAATTCGGGCATTTCAGAGACGAGCGAGAGTTGCATAGACGTACCACGAGAATCTTTCCCGTATTTTTAAATGTATTATAATGTGATTAAACCTAAAATTAGGGATAAATTCCTAATCTTTCAAATTACTTTTTCAACCAATCACCAATACCATAAGGGTCTTGAAGCGGTGCAGAGACGTGTTCATGCTTGATTTGCCAGTGATTAGCTTCATTTTTCCGTAAAACGAAAGTAGAACGAAACTGTACCGCAAACTCCTTTCCCTTAACCTCTACTGTCAAAACTATCATTCCCCCCACCCACGACATATCTGCTGAGGTTTCTTCAAAAGGTCCTTCTACCCATTCAATTTTGTTCAACGTCAAAGGGGAATCACAGAAATCACCCCAACCTTTGGCAATTTTTTCATAACCCATAGTGGTGTATCTTGGTCC
>JANPGQ010000547.1:0-7064 GCA_031423975.1 Cytophagales bacterium
TTGCCAAGGGCATATTTAGCAAAATTATTAGAAGATAATCCAATCATTAAGAAGGTTAGAAACACGGTTTTAAATTTTAGAAGGCTGATGAAAGAGAAATAAGGAGATAAATTGGCAGCTTGGTGCAATGAAGTCATCAATGATGAAAACGAAAATATCAAAGGTTTTGCCAGAGGTATACTAAAAGATTTTTAAGCTGTTTACCAGGGTTTTGTCTCAAATTGGAGTAATGGTCCAGTCGAAGGCCAAGTCAATAGACTCAAAAATATCAAGCGGCAAATGTATGGTCGTTCAGGTTTTGAACTTCTCAGAAAGCGAGTGGTGATTACGAGTAAAAGGTAGCTTTTCACCAAAATTGACGAAGAACCACTCTGAGTAGCTAAACAGGCATCAGCTACTGAATTTACAGGTCCCCAAACAGCTCCATCAATATCAACCCCAGCGGTATTACTAATAGCAAATGACACAGAACCACTTGTAAGTGGAATAAAATAAAACCAAGATTGATTTGGGCGAGTTCTCAAACATCCCCAACTTGTTGTTCCTGTGCCTCAGTCTGCATTATTATTTATTAAAGCTGGGAAAGTTGTATTACTACACAATTGGGCATCACTTGAAGAAGCCATTGATGCACAAGATGTTGCGGGTGTATTGGCTGCAATTTTCGCACTTTTTGTAGTTGATGGTGTCTCAAGACTACTCTTATTTACTAATCGAACCGTTACGGGGTTCCAAGCACTCACGCAACCCGTTTCGGATTCTTCATATCTTACAAAATATGTCTGCGGATTAACGGTTGGTTTTATTAATGTTTCATTACCAAAACCGCTTTCATGTTTCCAGCGAAGGGGCGTGCTATCAGTAGATTTTATTCCAAGATAAAAGGATTCAGCAGAATTTACTTCATAATCGGCTGGTGTTGGAGGCACCCCCTAAATTTAGGAGCATTAACAATAACAGTGACTACATTTGATGGCTTACTTTCTATATCATCGACTTTGCAGATAGCCGTATAATTGGTAGTTATTTTCGGAGAAATACTAAGAACATTTCCTTTACCAACAATAAGGTTTGTACTCGTTTTCCAAATAACGGTTCCTGTACAAGAATTACTTAAACTTAACTCAGTTTTTGAGCCCACACAAATAGGAGTAGGTGCCTCTACAATAGGAGGAGGTGGAGTGTTATTCTGGGTATTATCAGAATTAGTATTATTCTTAGACCCAATATATTGTTTTTGTGCATTTACCAAAGTAACTGATTTAAGTAAACATAGAAATACATATATTATTTTGAAATTAATACTTTTACGGTTTTTAGTTTCGTAAGAATTTAGCATTATTTTTTATTTTTTAGTTAAAAAAATAGCTAAAAGTGGTCAACTTTTAGCTAAATCAAAATATTACTTCGATATTAAGCTTATTAAATGATGGTTTAATACACTTTTTGAATAAGAATTACTATGTCTGTTGTTTGGATTCCTTGAAATAAGTTTTAATATTTTATATTAAATTAAATTACAAATTTCCAGCCAATTATCTTTCTTTCCTCAATAAAGACATTCTAACTTACTGAAAGACGTAAAAATTGTAAAAAAGACATTCATTTTTATGTTTTTTTTGATAAGTATTTCTTAGTATGTGTCTAATATTGCTTGACAGCTTCTAAAATGCCATTTTAGATTGTTTTTTTACCAAAATAGAAAGTTTATATTTTAATAACTACACGGGCTGTAGTTTGTAAATTTGAATTAGACATGGAAGTAATTCTACCCTCTTTTGAGAAGTATATCAATTATAGACTTGATAACATAAAAGGCGTATTATCCAGATTTGGCGATTCATTAAAATTTAGGGAAAACATCCTTTACTAAGGGACAGTATTCAAATTCATTAAATACTAAACCGTTATTCAAGGATGTAAAGGTTGGTGGCTACCACTAAAAATAGTACTGCTTAAATCATCAAAATAGTTTTTATGGCAATGGTAAAGTTGTACTAAATATTTGTTGAATCTTTACTATTTTTTAGTACAGTTTCATTTTGACAATTAGTACATTTTAGGCCTGAATCCCAACAAATATTGCGAAATATATCGTAACACAATCCAATATCTAAAATCTTCTGAAATTGAATTTATATATCCTTACTTTTATTACAAAAAAAATATGTATTTCAATCCAAAAGCCTAATTTAGAGTTTGCACCAAGATATTTTCAAAAATTATGTTATTGGAAGGACTTTCATCAAAGCTGTACATAGTTTAGTACAACTTAGCATGATATGAGTAGCATTTTTTACCTAAATAAGGCTAAAGAAAGACCTATTATCGGTCTTCAAAAGGGTGGGGCAGTATTAGGTTTAGAATATACTTGAATTGTTTACTAAAGCTATACCCAAGGATTATTTACGATTATTTTGATTAACGATTGAGAGGCACAGTCGTTAATCAAAATAATCGTAAATCGTAAATCTGAGTACAACCGTTACAGGACAGTTTTAAATGCTTTTACGCATACATTGCTAACACAAATTCCAATTTTTTCTTAAAAACCGCAACCAGTTGCCGTGCATAATATTTTCAATGTCGGTTGGGGTATAACCTCTTTTTTCGAGAATAGACGGAATTGTCTGTAAATCGGCGATAGTATCTAAATCGTACGGACTTTGTTCAAGACCAAAAGCACCGTCCAAATCTGAGCCAATACCTACGTGCAGAGCGTTGCCCGCCAATTGACAAATATGGTCAAGATGGTCAACCATGACTGCCAAATTACAATTCATTTCTTCGGGCGTTGATTTGCCTCTTTTCCAATTGGGTACCATCATCCAAGCATCCAACGCACCGCCAATTACCGCATCTCGACTAATTAATTCCTTAATTTGCTCATCACTAAATTGACGGTTATGATTTACCAAACTTCTGCACAAATTATGGCTCGCCCAAACCGCTCCATTAAAATGATTCATGGCTTCCCAAAAACTATCATCACACAAATGCGTGGCATCCAAAATGATGTTGAGTCGTTCCATTTCTTTCAATAAATCTTGCCCATTTTTTCCCATAAAACCCGTTGCATCCGTTCCTTGAGCGTATCGCCCTGGCCCATAATGGGCAGGGCCGATGGCTCGCAAACCATATTGATAGGCTTTTTCTACATGATTTATTGTTACAAGCGAATCCGCACCTTCCAAACTTAATATATAGCCAATCGGTTTTTGTTCATTGGGTGTTCCGTCGTTCCAAAGTAGTAAATGTTTTTCCAACGATTCCAGGTTATTAATTTGAACCATCTCGCCACATTCTTCCATGCTTTTATACCAAGCAACTTGCCCTTGCGTTTGAGCCCACGCTTGTTCGGGCGATGCCCAACCTGGTAAAGTGCTGTCGGGTTTTACGAAACGAGCAATTTGTGTGGCAACGACCAAGCCAATATTTCCTGCTCTCAAGGCGGGAAAAGTAACTGTTCCTTTGGCACGGTCGGGTTTATCGGTCATGCCTTTTTCTCGCTCCCGAATTTCCGAAACCGATAATCTTAAATCACGATTCCATTCCATTGCATTCATGCTAAGGTCAAGATGGGCGTCTATTATAAACATAATATGTAGGATGGATTAAATACTAATCTTTCTATCTCGGGCAATAATTTTCCATTCTTCACCCGTAAGTTCTTCATTTTTAACAATATAAGCCCGTTCGTACAAAGCGCACGTTGGACAAATATGAATTGGTAATCCATAGAAAATATCACCAATTTTGTAGTCATGATTTTCGGGAACACCTAAGACTAAATGTTCTTCACTTTGTCCGATAAACGTTACCGTTGGAGCATTCAAGAAAAAAACTCTTCTATCCAAAGGGTTTTCGGCAGCAATTGATTTGTGTCCCAAATCCAAACAAATTTTGTCTTTATCGGGCAAAGAAATCACCCGACTAATTACCAAAGCTGCCGTTTCAAAATCTTGTTCTTGGAATAAATCTTGATAGCCTTTATCCCAAAATACAAAAGTCCCTGGACTACATTCTACCGTTTTTCTTCGGGCATGAATCGGAAAAGTGGGCGTTCCTCCCGCTACAATGTTGAGATTTGTAAAGCCCTTTCCTACTAACTTTTCCACTAAATTTTCAACAGATAGGAAATAGTCATCACATTTTTGCTTCCGAATTTCAATGTCTGCATCGTGAATATGTCCGTCGTAAATATGTAAACCTTCTACTAATAAAGCAGGTAATTTTTGTAATTCCAGCAATAAATCAAGTGCTTTTTCGGGTAAAATTCCCGTGCGATTCATGCCTACATTTAGGTCGATATACAGTGAAAAAACTATTTTTTTTTCTATCGCAATTTTTGACATTTCTTTCGCAACAGAAAAAGAATCAATCAAACAAGCAAAATGGGTTTCGGGAAATTGTTGGATAATTTCAATCAATCGCAACAACTTTACGCCCACAGGCTGATACGCCAATAGCACGTCTTTTACGCCACAAGTCGCCAATAATTCCGTTTCGGCAATGGTTGCACATTTGAACTTTTGGATACCTGCTGCTTGCAAAAGTCTGGTTATTTCCTTTGTTTTGTGGGTTTTAATGTGCGGTCGCAAACGGCTGACATCATTAATTGAAGCCACTAATTTTTCAATATTTCGCTGGACCCTGCGTTGATAAATTACCAAAGCGGGCGTATCGAGCGTATCAATATTTTTTATGTTGTACCAAGTAGTTTTATTACTCATTTTAATCTTCGTGAAGTTCAAATAAAGCCTCAATTTCTACGGGAATATTATCGGGAAGCGTTCCCATGCCAACTGCACTTCTCACGCCAATACCGTTTTCCGTTCCCCAAACTTGAGCAAAAAGTTCGCTACAACCATTAATCACGTAAGGATGGCGTTCAAATTCAGAAACACAGTTGACCATGCCCAATATTTTGATTACTCGCTTTACTCTATCCAAACTTCCTAAATGCGTTTTGATGGTTGAAAGCATGGTTAAACCCACTTGACGAGCCGCCATTTTACCTTCTTCAATATCCATATCTTTGCCAATTCTGCCAATAATCAAACTTTTATCGTCATTTACTGGCCCGTGACCTGACAGATACAGATATTTTCCGTCAATCAAATAAGGTTTGTAAACCCCCAAAGGAAGCGGTGCAGGTGGTAAAGAAAGTCCCAGTATTTCAAATGAAGTTTCGGGTGAGAGGAGTTCAATAGTATTCATATCTGGATTGTTTTATTTTTTATTTGCCAAAAAACCTTTAAAATAATTCACCTTCAAATGGTCCAATCTTTTGGCATGGATTTCTAAACGTTTTTCAAAATCATTAAAATTCTTAGCACTTTTGGGCGACCAAGCCGTTTCTGCAATGGCACAAGCCCGTGGATAGGCCATGTATTCAATTCTATCAGTGTCCCACATATATTCTGTCCAGACATTTGCTTGAAAACCGATGATTCTTTTTTGTTGTTCTTCGTTCAATTCCTTTGGAGCGGGGTCGTAGCCATAAACTTTTTCGAGCGGTAAATAGATGCCTACGTTCATTGAATCAGCTTTAATTCCCGATTGAAAATAATCTAAATACACAAATCTATCGGGAGTCATGATAACATCGTGGTTTTCTTTGGCAGCGGCAATTCCACCCGCTTCTCCTCGCCACGACATGATGGTGGCATTGGGCGAAATTCCACCTTCTAATATTTCATCCCAACCGATGATTTTTCTACCTTTTGAGGTAACAAATTTATCAATTCTACGGATAAAATAACTCTGTAATTCATGTTCATCTTTCAAACCATTTTGCTTCATTAAATTCTGACAAAATCGGCTCGTTTTCCATTGCTCTTTCGGACACTCATCTCCGCCAATGTGAATATATTGGCTCGGAAATAAGGCTATAACCTCCGTGAGTACGTTTTCTAAAAAAGTAAACGTTTCTTCTCTTGGACAAAAAACATCATAGGAAACACCCCAAGAAGTCCACACATTATAGATTTTATCTTGATTACAACCAAATTCTGGGTAAGCCGCCAAAACCGCTTGGGCGTGTCCTGGCATTTCAATTTCTGGAATAATGGTGATGTATTTCTTTTGGGCGTAGGCAACTACCTCCTTGACTTCTTCCTGCGAATAAATGCCACCGTATTCTTTGCCATCATACTTTGGCGTTTTTCTGTTTCTACCAATCAGCGTTTCATTTCTTTTTGAGCTGATTTCGGTTAGTTTTGGATAATTTTTTATCTCAATTCTCCAACCATGGTCATCGGTTAAATGCCAGTGAAAAGTATTGAATTTGTGCAAAGCAAGCAAATCAATATACTTTTTAATGAATGAAACGGGTGAAAAATGACGGGCAACATCTAAGTGCATTCCACGATACGAATACCTTGGTGCATCCTCAATTTTACAGCATGGAATCGTCCATTTTATGCCTTCCGTTTTAGCATCTTTGAAAATTTCGGTTGGCAATAATTGCAATAAACTCTGCACGCCATAAAATGCTCCTTTGGGTGTTTTTGAGCTAATTACAACTTGCTTTGGCGTAATTTCTAATCTATAGCCCTCTTCAGCAATACTTTCATCCTGAATGAATTGAATGGAGTTGTTTATTTTTTTTGAGGAATTTGTTTGTATTTTTTTGCTCCAACCACCTGCATTATTTAACTGCGTATTGAGTAGCTCGACTACTTCCTGAACACTTGAATTCCCTACAATTAAGGTTTTATTATCCACCGTAAAAAACCCTAATTGGGCTTGTATTTTTTGGGGAATAGGAATAATATTATACTCATTTTGAGCAAAAATTGTGAGATGATTTACTGAAAAAAGTAAGAAAAATATGATTTTTTTCATAAAAATTTATTTTAAATTGATATAATACTCCAAAAATAAGGAATCTTCAATGATTATTGCGACTATATAATTATAAAAATTGGCGGACTAAGCGTTTAATGTTAAATCCGCCACTGATAGTTAAAATAGGTTGTTTTGTTGCTTTTATGAATCATCAGCGATTATTTATCCCACCAAACACGAGTCAATAAATCGTCAACACCTTGTCGAGTTAC
>JANPGQ010000548.1:0-2947 GCA_031423975.1 Cytophagales bacterium
GCCATCAACAGGCGTAAAAACCGTAAATGCTTTTGGATTTGGCAAGTGAACAGAAGGGTCAAATCTTGTAGTGCTGCCTCGGGCTGTAATCCAAATAATACCCGATTGTTCTATATAAATACCCCAAATTTCAGTTCCACCTAATCCGTCTTTTGCGGTGTATTCTGTCAAGGTTTTTTCATCATATTTGCAAATACCGTTTTTCATCGTAAACCACATATTCCCAACTCTATCTTGTGCTATTCCTCCTGCATAATTTTGCCCTAATTCCTTCTTTTCTGTTAAATTAAAAATTGTTTTTCCATCATACCGAAAAACTCCATTTTCAGAAGTAGCAAACCAAACATTACCACTTCTATCTTCCATGATGCCAGTAATATTTATAGGAGGAAGCTCTTGAAATAATGAAAAACTTTGCCCACCTTCGTTATCGGTAGTTGGGTTATACTTGAATACACCTTTGTGCGTGCCTACCCAAATATTCCCCGATTTATCAATAAGTATGCCTTTTCGGGTTATATCTATTTGGCTCAATCCGTCTTTCTGATTATAGTTTTTAAAGGTTTTTCCGACTACCCGTCTGGGATCATATTTATAAACGCCTTGGTCAGTCCCAAACCAAAGATTTCCATTTTTATCTTCATTAATCGCATAGACAGAGGTATTAATAAAACCATCAAGATTGGAGAAGTAGGTCAATGTCTTTACGTCATACTTTATAACACCTTCCCGTATTGTTCCAAACCATAAGTTCCCTTTTGAATCTTGAAAAATACTACGGATATATTGACTGACCAACGTAGTGTCAAAATCAGGAGCTAAAGCTATAGCCATTAAATTTCTTCTTACAGTTGGACTTGATGTACTGCTTTGAGCATTTGTTTTTTCTTGCCCTTTGCAAGAGATAAAAATCGCTAAAAAAAAGTAAATTAATGTTTTATTTAATGTCATAAATGTGATTCCCTATTATGTTAAAATTTTGATGATTTTCTCTTGTTAGAAATATTCTACCATTACTTAACTGAACAAACCTACCTATTTGAAAATCAAAAGAGGTAAATCAAATGTAAAAAAGTGTAAAACCTTTGTAAAAACTAAAATTGACAAAGATTTTAGCCATAAATTGCGGAAGATTTATGAAGAACAAAATTTACATTTTCGCACTCATTTTAATGGCTGTGGGTATTATCTCAGCCAAATCTTTCATGGGCAAAAGGGAAGATACTTTTTCCGAAAAACACCTCAATATTGTATTACGCAATATCGGGCATCAACTGCTTTTACAGGCTGGGGATTCTACCTCAATTGTTCTGCCCGTCAAAAAAATTAATGACCAAACCTTCCAAATCGAATTTCAACACGAATTAGTTTTTGTGCATGACTCACTGATAAGTTTAGTTTCTAAAAACCTAAAAATCAACCATTTACCGAGTGATTATATTGTAAATGTACTCAATTGTAATAGTAACGCCATCGTTTTTGGATTTGAGATGAGTACCAAAAATGATAACCTCACACCTTGTTCGGGCAGAACGCAAGGGATAGGCTGCTACGTAGTTCAGATTGAGTTTTTAGCCACTTCTTCTACCAATACTTACGCTTATCTTCTCTTACTTATTCCCTTGGCTTTGGTGGGATATTTATTTAGCAAAAAGATTTTTAGCCCTAAAAATTCTATTCCATTACCTGATAATGAAGAATTTACAAGCATCGGAAACTCTCAATTTTATGAACAAAAGCATATTTTGCAATATGATTTACAGCAAAATGAACTTACCGAAAATGAGAGCCAATTATTGAAAATATTTTCCGAAAATCAAAATCAATTAGTGGATAGAGAACGGCTTTTAAAGGAAATTTGGGAGGATAAAGGTAGTATCGTAGTGGGGCGCAGTTTGGATGTATTAGTGTCTAAACTGCGTAAAAAACTCTCAAATGATGAGGCTATAAGAATTATCAATATTCATGGAAAAGGCTATAAGATGATGGTGGAATGAGATACTATTCACTATCTTTGAATAATTTTTAAAATAGTCTAAAATTATGCAAGCTATCGTTGCACATTCCCTTGAAGAAAAAGTAGAAATTGCTTTGAATCAAATCCGCCCCTACCTCAAGTCTGATGGTGGAGATGTCCGTATATTGGAAATTACGGAAGACAAAACCCTCCGTTTAGAGCTTTTGGGGGCTTGTGGTTCGTGTTCGATGTCGGCAATGACCTTCCGTGGCGGCATTGAAGACACCATCCGCCGTGAAGTACCTGAAATTTTGAAAGTAATAGCAATAAATGTAAATTAGATGTTCGTGATTCGATGTTCGATGTTTGGTACGGGTAGCGTTCCACTTCGGAATTTGATGTGAGTGTTTCGCTGTTTATAGCAATCCAAACATCGAACATCGAACATCGAGCATCGATAACCGAGCATCGAATTTATGAAAATAGGCATTTTTTTTGGCGGTCCCGCCCGTGAACGTGAGGTTAGTTTTGCAGGTGGCAAAACTGCCATGGAAAACATCGACAAAACCCTTTTTGAACCCATTCCTGTCTTTGTAGATGGCTGTGGACATTTCATCCTCTTGAATCCCGAACTGGTATATGCTGCCTCAATTCGTGATTTTTATCCCCCAAAATCCTATCAAGGCAACTATCAAATCTATTCTGAATCATTGGGAAAAATGTTTGATGACGAATTGGATACCATGATTTCGGAAATAGGGACAAGGATTTCTCCCGATAAATTTTCTGAGCATTTCAAATTCGCCTTCATCGCTATGCACGGACCCGCTTGCGAGGACGGTAGCATTCAAGGGCTTTTGGAATGGTACGGAATTCCGTATTCAGGTCCAAGCGTGATGGGGTCGTCAATCGGCATTGATAAAATCGCCCAAAACGATTTGATAAAACTTGCCGTTGGGCTTGATAAAAAAACTACAACCCTGACTCGGG
>JANPGQ010000549.1:0-7485 GCA_031423975.1 Cytophagales bacterium
GGATTTACGTAAGTGGAACAACCTTACGACTGACCAACTTGCTTCGGGTCAGGTACTTATTGTGGATGCACGGGAATACGAACGAGCCAAAAAATCAGGAGATTTGCCCGCCAAAGGTGAAGTAGTGAAAGTAGAAGATACCAATATGGGCAATAATACGGGCGGAAGCGTAGTCATTCAGAAACCCGTTGAAGAGCCAGCGAGTGGCGAAGTAAAAACCTCTTCCGAAACCTCAAAAACTTCATCTGGTTATCGCAAAACCGTTGAAACGGGTTTAGCAGAATTGATTGATGTAGAAGATAAATCTGGAAAATATTTAGCCCTTCACCGTTCAGCTCCTGTGGGTACGTTGGTGAACGTCAAGAATTCATCTAATGGACAAAGTATTTGGGTAAAAGTTATCGGTAAATTACCCGATATTGGTAGCGATAGAGTTATCATCAAATTATCGCCAAGAGCCTTCGAAAAACTCAACCCTTCCGACAAAAGAATCAGAGCAGAAATAAGCTATATGACACCTTAATTAGTTGATAATGTATAATGAATAGTTAAAATAAATTTATTTGAACAATGTTTGCTATGAATACGTTTATTCCAAGTATGTATTATATGTAAATTGAGTTTGAATATTTTTTCAATAACTGTTCATTATTCATTATCAACTATTCATTAAAAAATGCCACGCCCCAAACGCCCCATAACCTTCGGACACGTTGTTTTCAATGTAATTTACACATTGGCATTTCCTGCCATTGCTACTTTTGCCTTTCTTTATACTGTGTTGGTTTGGATATTTTCTGTTCCTTCAAAAATTATTGCTTTCATCGCTTCAAAGTTTTAAAATGGTTCACGGTAAACGGTTAAGGGTGAACGGTTTTGATGTATGGAATTCGTATTTTAATTAATTTTGTATAAAATAATATTTCGTTCAATCCAATCTTATTGTGCTGACATCTTCCCACAAAACCGTTCACCTTTCACCGTTTACCGTGAACCTCTTAAATACCAAGTATCTCCAATACAATCAGCCCAATTTTATTCCTAACGACCCTATTTGTATTCCTCATCTTTTCTCGAAAAAGCAAGACATTGAAATCATGGGCTTTTGGGCGGCTGTTTTGGCTTGGGGACAACGGAAAACCATCATCAATAAATGCAAAGAATTGATTGAATTGATGGATAATGTGCCGCACGATTTTATTATAAACCACCAAGAATCTGACCTTAAACGGATGCTAAATTTCAAGCACCGTACCTTCAACGCTACTGATACGCTCTATTTTATTGCTTGGTTCAAAGACTTTTATCAAAACCATGAGAGTCTGGAAGAGGCTTTTTTTGTACCAAATATCACTGATGAAATCAATGTAAAATCAAGTCTAATTGCCTTCCATGACCGTTTTTTTAGTTTGGAAGATTATCCAGAACGTACTCGAAAGCACATTGCTACACCACTCAGAAATTCATCTTGTAAACGAATCAATATGTTTTTGAGATGGATGGTTCGTCAGGACAACAAGGGAGTAGACTTTGGTATTTGGACAACTCTCAAACCATCACAATTAATTTGCCCGTGCGATGTACACGTGGATAGAGTTGGGAGGATTTTAGGGTTAATTCAAAGACCAAAACCCGACTGGCAAACTGCAGTAGAACTGACTGAAAACCTGAAACAACTCGACCCCAACGACCCTGTTAAATATGATTTTGCTTTGTTTGGTTTGGGAGTGGAGGGAGAACTTTAAGGAGAAAAGGAAACAGAAGAAAGGGAAAAGAAATTGAATAAAAAAATCCCCACAAAGTTCATTCCCGAAGGAAATCTCTTTGTGAGGACGAATGAGAAACTATATTATCAACGAATTTTGTAACCGTTTTGGTATTTAAAAATCAGGAATTTAACATATTTTCTGAATAATAATTCTTACTTACCAGCTACCAAAGTAACATCCAAGTTAAATACATCATCAATTGCTTTGTCGCCGATTGAATCAAAGAATTTTTTAGAACCGTATTTCACACCGAAATCTGTTCTATCAACTGGAATAGAGGCAGTTGCCGTTGCTTTTCCACCTACCATTGCTACTTTTGCAGGGAAAGTGATTGATTTTGTTACACCGTGCAAAGTCAAGTCACCCGTGATGTTAGCACCTACTACTTTGGTGATTTTGAAAGAAGCCGTTGGGAATTTTTCTACTTCAAAGAAATCACCCGTTGTAATGTGTCCGATAAATTTTTTGTTGTATTCTGCATCTGTAATATCAGTAGCCACGATTGATTTCATGTCAATTACAAAATCTCCTCCTGTTACTGTCTTTCCATCTGATACCAATGAACCTGAAGCCAAATTGATAGTTCCTTCGTGTTGTCCTGTTACTTTCTTAGCCAACCAGTGAATCTTACTTGCTTTGGTATCAACTGCCAAAGTTACTTTTTTACCTCCTTTTGATGGAGTTCCAGCCACTGGAACGCCAGCCGTCACTACGTTTACGAATAATGCAGCTACTAAAATGCTTGCGATAGATTTAATTAATTTCATTTTTCTTGTTTTTAATTGTTATTTAATTGATCCTGTAATTCTTTAACCTTTTCATTGCATTTGGGCGTTCTCATTTTGTCCAATAAATCACTCAACTGCAATGCTTCTTCTTCTGAAAGACCCTTTAAATTGTTTTCCCAATTCTCTTGTAAAACATCTAATTCCTCCAATAAATCCAATCCCTTCTGCGTGATTTTCACATCAACTGCCCGTCTATCATTTGGGCATTCTGTTCTAACCGCTAAATCTTTCAATAATAATTTATCTACCAATCTGGAAGCGTTAGACATTTTATCCATCATTCTCTCAATAATAGCAATCACCGTGATTGGATTTGGATATTGTCCTCTCAGAATTCTGAGTACGTTATACTGTTGAATAGTTAAGTCATAAGGCTTAAAAATTTCCATCTGAACGGTCTGTAACCACCCATTAGTATAAAAAATATTGACAACCGCTTTTATATGGGGCGATTTAAAATTGCTCTGCTTTATGTCTGTTTCAATGCTCATGTTTTTGATGATGTAAAATTAATGTATTTACATTAAATGTCAATGTATTTAATTGTTAATGTTTTGTTAATATTTCAAATTTTCGATAAACATAAATACAAATATCTGATTGTCAATTGTTTAAATTTTTGATCAAGTAGATATTTTTAATAAAACAGCTATAACAATATTAGGTACATTTGTATTTAATGTAAAAACAGTTACTCAACTATAATAGTTTTTGTTCATTGAGATATTTAGTAAACGGTAAATTTCTATTTGAAAGGGACAATCTCAGGTGCTGAAATATCAAAATCTTTAAGACGAAGATTATACGTATCGCTGAAAGCAAAATTGAGCATTTTGACATCCGGGACATTTGGAAAATAGGTGAATTTTATTTGGAAGGTATTAAAAGTCAGGTTTTCATTACGCAAACGAATGCCAATACCTATCCCGGTATAAGGTACTTGATTGAGTAATAATTGATTTTTGGGACTCACAAAGGCAAAGTCAGTTTGGAAAAATGGAGCAATTCTGAAACCGATAAAATTGAGCCTGGAAAAGAATACAATTTGATACCCAATGCCTAATTTTTTAGTACCCCAAAGTTTATCGCTATTGGCATCCAAAATTCCATTTTCACGGTTCACATTTACATACTCACCCGTGTATCTATCCGTCCCGAAGGCATAACGTACATTAACAAAATGACGAACCTGAGTACGTTGCCGAAAGGTATGAAGCGTACTAAAGTAATTGGATTCGATACTCAAACCAGATGTTCCGTTGGTGTAAGCTCCTGCATTCAAAAGTCCATAAATATAGCCTGCCGAGCCTATGTACTCCCCTTTGGCAAGTTTAATGCCTGTATAATAGCGTTTGCCGTAAGCATCAGAATTTTCAAAACCCGTTACTACACTGGCTAAATATCCATAAGGAACGTCTTCAGTTATACCAAAACCATAAATCAAAAAATCTCTTTTATATCGTCTATTTGAAAAACCAAGCCCTACTAAATAATCTCGGTGATTTCGGTAAAGTTGATTGGTATCTGCCGTAACATCGGGGCGTTGAGTATAAGAAATATCGGCAAATCTTGCTCCTAAAATCAAACGAGTACGTTGTTGTACTTCTTTATTTAAAAAAGGCAATTTAAAGGCGTAAGCCATCCAAAAATCAACTAAATTTCGATTTACAGGAAAATAGAGTAAGGTAGTATCCGAAGTTTTATACGTTGAACCGTCTTCTCCACGAATGGTATTTAATAAATTTCGAGAATGACTTGCTTCAAAACCACCCGCCAATTTCATTTCGGGGGTAAGAAATGGTCTGAACAAACGCAAAGCATAATGATTGGTTTGTCGGCGTAATTCTATTTCAGCTTGCCCCGTTACAAAAGTCCGCCCGATGTACGGAATGGTATATTGTGTATAATATTCGAGAGCGGGTTTCTGATTATAATTTACGTAAAAATTATTTCGCCAAGAATGACCTAAACCCCTGAAATTCACTTGATTAATACCTAAATAAAAATCCTTAAAACCATTGAAACCAACATCTGGAAGTAATGACCAAATATCTTGAGTTAATACCAATATATCCACCAAATTTGGATATTTTTTATCGGGCAAAACCAAAATACGAGCATCATGGAGAATGGAACTTCTCCGCATTAGACGTTCGTTATCACGTAATTGTTCGGCGTTGATAATATCGCCAACACCAAACATTAAATATGATTTTCGGATAACGTGTTCTTTAGTATTGGCGTGTAAAGAATTTAGAAAACGGTCAAAACCCTCTGCAATTCTGGTAGTATCGGCAATGTTTTCCCCAAAAACGGAAAGCCTTTTTATATAAATTTTACGAATAACCCTTCCTTCATAATCCTTAAAAGGGTTTTCTTCGATTTTAATAATTTCTTGTCCCTGCGAATTTTGATTATAAACATCTCTGAAAAGAGCATCATAAATACTATTGAGAATCTTATTTTTAGAAAAACGCTTTTTCAATTTCGTAAACATGATACTATCTTTCTTAGATTTCATGCTTACTTCTTCAATTACTACTTTAACTTTGGTAGTATCTGCTATTTCAGGAAAATCACCGTGTCGAACTGTATCTTTTTTATAAGGGTTTTCGGTTTGGGCGTAACCAGCCGACAAAGTAATCAAGATTATATAAATAGTCTTAACGATTTGTTTGGATGTATATGAGTAAATTTGCACCATATTCATTTGTGGCTAAGTAACGATTTGTAATTAGGCATTTATCCCAAAATTATAATTTATCTTTTTTAATAGTATAACGTAAAAAAATGTTCCAGCTTACTCGACCACTCATTTTAGCATCAAATTCTCCACGTCGTCAGCAATTGATGCGAGATACGGGTTTTGAATTTGAGGTAAAAGTCAAAGATACTAACGAAGATTTTCCAGAAACTATGCCTTCCGAAGATGTTCCAGCCTTTTTAGCTCGTAAAAAAGCGGAGGCTTTTCGGGCTGAAATGGATAATCAAATTATTCTCACGGCAGATACCATCGTGGTTGTTGACAATGAAATCCTAAATAAACCAAAAGATACAACAGAAGCCACAGAAATGCTCAGAAAATTATCGGGCAGGCAGCATCAAGTCATCACGGGCGTTTGTGTAATGACAACTGAAAACACAGAAACCTTCATTGATATTACCCAAGTTTTTTTTCGGGAATTAACAGATTTTGAGATTGATTATTACATCAAAGCCTGCAAACCTTTTGATAAAGCGGGAGCTTATGGTGTTCAGGATTTTATCGGAATGGTGGGAATCCCTCGCATGGAAGGCTCATATTTCACGGTGATGGGCTTGCCTGTGCATAAGGTGTATGAGGCTTTGAAAAGGTATCAATTGTAATGATGAACTCTGAGTGATAAATGACAAGTAGTTTACTATTATTGGAATTTTAGAATTGCACCATTTTATACATAACTCATCGTTCATCACTCATATCTCTTTATTTGTTTTTAAATCTATCAATCTCCCAACAAATCATGAAGGCAATGGTGCAAATCCAAAGCCCACAAGCCTCACGGGCGAGTTCTTGGTTCATGGTTTTCATTGAAAGTCCACCCCCTTCCGAGAAAAATCCTTCCCAAGCCGTCATGGTATTCCATGAATTCATGCCTCCTGCAAAAGACATAACGATTAACACCAAGAGCATCTCACCATTGGCTTTGCCTTGAAATGTTCTGAAAGTGACGTAAGCGGCAATCAAATAAATGGGAATCCAAAGAATTGGGTCAGGGTCATTATATTGCCAACCTGCAAAAAGTAAAAAGATGAGCGTAAAAGTTAGGGCTATGTATTTCATTTTGGATAATTTTGGGGATTACTTCGAGTATCTATAAAAGCAAGTAAAATGACTTCAATTTCTGTAATTCGGTAAAAGACTCTGCAATTTTTATTGATAAGAAAACTTCTCATTTTCTTTCGTTTATTTTCAACAATACCAATTTCTGGAAACTCTGAAATTTGGTCTAAACACTTGAAAACACTATCTATAAAAACGATTAAAGAGTCCGCTGAAAGATATTGTTCGAGATATGTTGTGATATTATAAAGGTCATTATTAGCTATTTTTGTCCATTTTATTTCGAGAGCCATTTAGAAAATTGTGATTTTACAATATCGTGATTTATTAAATTATTTTTATCTAAACTTTCTTCATAAGCCTGTGAGATATGTGTTTGAATATCAGGAGAAAGTGTATTCCAAACACCTTTCTTTTCACTAACGGCAGCATAGAAAGCCTCATAAAACTTTTCTAATAAGTCCATGTTTTCGACCTTATCAATCAACTCATGAAATTTTGTTTTTACGATTACAGTTTCCATTGGATTTTTGTTTTCTCAAATATACAAAAAATAAAATCAGTTACAATAGGTCTCCAAAGCCTCTTTGGCATCTGGATAACCCAATTTATTGGCTCTTTTCAAACTAATACAGGCGGCATCCTTTTTACCCATTTTTTGCTGAACAATGCCTAAACCGTAAAATGCTTTGGCAAATTTTTCATCAATCTGAATGGCGGTTGAAAAGTCTTTGGCAGCATTTTCAAGGTCGTCCGATTGAAACCGAATATTACCTCGATTATACAAGGCATTGGTTTCTTTGGGGTTGATTGTCAAGGCTTTATCAAAGTCTTTAATGGCTTCTTCGGGTCTTTTTAAGGCAGCAAAAGAAATACCTCTTTTTACATAAATCTCTGCCGTATCTGGCTGAATTTCAAGGGCTTTGCTACAATCTGCCAATGCTCCTTCCCAATCAGATTTTTCCATTTTTATCGAAGCCCGATTGAAATATGGACGATAATCTTTGGGGTCGAGCTTGATGGCTTGAGCATAGTCCATGAGGGCATTTGTATAATCTTTCAATTCAAAATAAGCCGCCCCACGCATATTAAATGCCTTCGGATT
>JANPGQ010000550.1:0-11822 GCA_031423975.1 Cytophagales bacterium
TCAAATCTGCCGCAATTTTCAGTAAAGTCAAGGCATGAAGCCAGTCGATGGATTGAAAATGATGCCATAATTTCGTAGATTTTATAGAAGTGATACCAACTTGATGCCCAATTGAGGAATCATTTTCAAAGTTGGCAATCATGCCATATACCCAATCAGGATTTACATTAACATCGGCATCACAAATCAAGAAATATTCACCCATTGAGTGTTCATAAAGATTTGCCAACACATTTGCTTTCCCTCTTTGATTGTTGATAACTTTTTGAATATCAATTAGTTGAAAATATGATTTATCATTAATGTAATTCAGCACAATTGATTTAGTATTATCTTCCGATTGGTCATTTCCTATCAAAACTTGTAAGCATTCTTTGGGATAATTTAATTTATATATGGATTGAAGACAGTTCAAAATATTGTCTTCTTCATTTCTTGCGGCAATCCAGATGGTTATTTTGGGTTTTTGATTCATTAAATTTTTGAAGTACGGACTGGCAGTCGAATCGTCGAACCGTCCGTGTTACAGTTTATCAAACGTAAATCCTTGTTCAGAAAAGTGTTCTAAAAATTGTGGTAAGGCGTACATCATATTTTTACTTGCTTTGATGCTATCATGAAATAATACAATAGAACCAGCCTCGGTATGCTGAATAGATTTATGCAAAACAATTTCTTTGGAGATACTTTGGTCATAATCACCCGAAAGCACATCCCACATGATTATTTCATGAGTTTTCAAGATTTCAGCAGCTTGGCTTTTCTTTATTCTGCCATACGGAGGACGGAAAAATTCGATGTTGTTTGTTCGTTGCGACCGTCGCTTCGGCTCGATGTTCGATTGGAGTATAAGTTTATTGCATTTTTTGAAATTTTCTATATAAATCTCATATTCGGTATTCCAGCCTTTTAAATGATTGAAGGTATGATTTCCAATGGTATGTCCTTGATTTACAATTTTTTGGAAAATATTTGGGTGTTTTTGGATATTATCCCCAATGCAAAAGAAAGTGGCTTTGGCTTGATATTTTTCTAATTCTTCCAACACAAATTCAGTGATTTCAGGAATTGGTCCATCGTCAAAGGTTAAATAAATGACCTTTTCAGCAGTCTATATTTGCCAAATGAAGTCGGGGTACATTGCCCGCATCAGAAAATTTGTTTTGTGAAATAACACCTTTTTTATGTTAGATTTTTGATGTCAGATTTTAGATTTAAAGCAAATAAATCTAAAATTAAGATAATTTTCTTCCTTTCCATTCATAACCTTTTCTTTGTGAAATTAACCCAAAGAAAACCACGTAAAAAGGATAAAAAATTTGTACAATTGGGATGAAAATTATTTTCTTTTGATAGCCTAAGTGTTTGATAATCAGAGATAAAAATACAAATTCAACTCCAAATTTTAAGCCTAACAATATTAAACCAACGTTTAAAGGCAATAAAAAATAAGAAACTATTACGCCTAAATTTACCGTAAAAATAAACATAGCTAAGGCTGAAACTTGCCAATTGTTATAATGCTTCCATTTGCTCGACCAGCGTTTTCTTTGCTGATAAAAATGTTTTAAATCAGGTTGAGAATTAGTTTTTACCATTGAATCAGTATTAGCATTAAACATGACTTGTTTGGGATATTTCTGAGCAATTTTGTGCATCAAAAACTCATCATCGCCAGATGCTAAATGCTCGTTTCCTGCAAATCCACCTACACTTTCAAACGCTTCACGGGTATAAGCGATATTCGCTCCGTTGCACATATTGGGCTTATTTAGGTACATGGCACAAGCTCCAGAACCAATCAAACTGGCAAATTCAATGATTTGTGCCTTATTCCAAAAATTATTTTCATCTAAGAAGGTAACTGGCGAACTTATCAATTTTGCATCCGTGGTTTTATAAAATTGTTGAATTGAACTTAGCCATTTTGCGGGAACTCGACAGTCGCCATCGGTGGTGATAATTAATTCTCCCGATGCAATCTCTATGCTTTTCTGAATCGCTCGTTTTTTAGGGGAAGTTCCTTTTTCTTCAAAAATATTTAGTAATCGAATGCTATATTTTGCTATTTCTTGATATTCTAAAACTAAGTCTGCGGTAATATCTGTTGAACCATCATTAGCGATAATTACCTCGAAATTTTGGAATGGATAATCCTGATTATCAATGTCTTGCAAAAGCATTACGATATTTTCTGCCTCATTTCTAACTGTGATAATAATAGTTAATTTAGTATCTTTTTCAGAAGGGTTTATGGCTAAATTACTTTTCATTTTTAACCAAGTGATAATTAATATCAGATTAAAAATAATATATAAACTATTGATTATCAGTAAAGTAATTGCCATTTATTTATTTTTTATTCTCAAAACTAATAATCCTCCGAACACGACAGGCAATAAAACATTTAGAAACCAGAGACAAAAAGTAGCCATAATGACGGCTGAAATATTTACCGAAAAAAGGCTAAAAAAATGTAAAGCTGTATATTCCCGAACACCTAAATCACTGATAAAATTGATGGCAGGAATGATAGTTTTGAACAAAAAAACCAAGCAAGAAACCGCCCACAGGTCAATGAAATGGATATTTACCTTGAAAATCAATAATATCAAAACAAATTGTAAAGAAAAAGTCAGATAACGCAAACTTGACCATACAAAAAGCCTCTTCATTTCAGTGGAGTTAAATTTTACCATCATTTCAAAATGATTTTGAAAAGGTTTTAACCAAGAAAATTTTGGCAAATTTTCAATTATTTTTACCCTAAAATAATAGATAAAAATTCCTAAAATGAGTAAAAATGCTATCGAACAAAAGATTATTTGGTCAAAAATGGTGATTTTATTTCTCCAAATAATTAGGTAGGCAATCTCTCCAAAAATTAATGAAACATAAAACTGGATTCCGTTTCCTAATAAAATTGCTCCAAGACTCTCGGCCTTATTTTTGCTTTTTAGTTGCCAAATTTTCCCAGCATAATCTCCTAAATTGGCAGGTGTAACAAATCCTAATGACAAGCCAACCAAAACTGATTGATAAGCTGCATTGAAGGTAATTTTTTCAATTTTACTCGCTAAAATCTGCCATTTTTTTGCTTCAATTCCCCAATTTACAAATATTAATCCTATCAAAAGGACAATATTAAAAGCATTTTTTCCATTAATTACGTTTTTTAAAACCCCAAATAAGTCATTTATTTTAATGAATTGTTTAGCAAGTGCCTGATAAGACAACCAAACTATCAACCCAAAAATAAGCCATTTTAAACTCAAAAATAGTTTTTCGGATAAAATACTTGTTTTAGGAACACTTTCTTGGGTATTTTGTATCATGGCAATCAATAAAGAAAAAATTATATTAGGCGTTGACCCTGGAACTCGTTTTATGGGATATGGCGTGATTTTGACCAACGGCGATTCTATGAAAGTTTTGCAGTATGGCGTTATCAATGTTAGCAAATATACAACGCAAGGCATGAAATTAAAGAAAATATACGAACGAATCATTGGAATTATTGAAGAATTTATGCCCGATGAAATGGCAATTGAAGCTCCTTTTTTTGGCGTAAATGTACAGTCGATGTTGAAATTGGGAAGGGCTCAGGGCGTGGTGATGGCTGCCGCATTATCTCGTGAAATTCCCATTGTAGAATATTCGCCCAAAACCGTCAAGCAATCAGTTACGGGAAATGGCAATGCTTCCAAAGAACAAGTTGCCGCTATGTTAGACACACTTTTAAAAATGAAATTAGATGCCAAAATGTTTGATGCCACGGATGCTTTGGGGATTGCGGTTTGTCATCATTTTCATGGGAATAACGTTATGGCAACAATGAAAGGTACTAAAAAAGGTTGGGGGGCGTTTGTCAATGAAAATCCTGAACGGATTAAGTAGATTATTTGGTAATGGAGTGATATGGCGACTGTTTTATTACTAAAATCAGGATTCAGTGTTTGATATACTCTCAAATAATAGTATCATTACAAGAAAAAATACAATTATTCGCCCATAATATTTCACCATGAAAAAAATAATTCTAATCCTTGCAAACGTTTTTGCTACCTTTTCAATTTTACAAGCCCAAGTATTGCCCAGTCCGAGACAAGTGCAATGGCAGCAAATGGAAACAACTTTATTTGCCCATTTTACGGTCAATACTTTTACCGATAAAGAATGGGGAGATGGTACAGAATTACCCTCTGTGTTTAATCCAAGCAATTTTGATGCTCGTCAGTGGGTTAAAGCTGCCAAAGACGGGGGTTTTAAAATGATAATTTTGACAGCAAAACATCACGATGGATTTTGTCTGTGGCAAAGTAAATTTACCGAACATTCCGTAAAAAATAGTCCTTGGAAAAACGGGAAAGGAGATGTTGTAAAAGAGGTATCGGATGCGTGCAAAGAGGCTGGTTTGAAATTTGGTGTTTATCTTTCTCCTTGGGATAGACACGAACCTAAGTATGGTACGAATGCCTATAACGAACATTACAAAAATCAACTGCGTGAATTACTCACAAATTATGGTGAAATTTCAGAAGTTTGGTTTGATGGGGCAAAGGGCGAAAATGTCAAAAATATGCAGTACGATTTTCAAGCATATTGGACTTTGGTAAGACAGCTACAACCTAATGCGGTGATTTTTTCAGATATTGGTCCAGATGTGCGGTGGGTTGGTAATGAAAATGGTAATGCCAGCGAAAGTTCATGGGCAACCATTAGTACAGAAGGCATGGACGTAGGCAAAGCAGACTCAAAATACTTGAATACGGGCGATTCAAACGGGAAACTATGGATTGCTCCCGAAACGGATGTTTCGATTCGGAAGGGTTGGTTTTATCATGAATCTGAAAACAATACCGTAAAAACGCCTCAACAATTAGTCGATTTATATTACAAATCTGTTGGTAGGAATAGCCTTTTACTATTGAATATTCCCCCAAACAAAAATGGATTATTTGAAGAAACCGATATTGCTTCCATCAAAGAAATGAGGAGCATTTTGAATGAAACTTTTGAGAAAAATTTGGCTAAAAATAAAGCTATCTATCTGTTAACTGACAATAAATTAAACACCGATATTCCTTTAAAAATCGGGCAGATTTGGGAGATAAATTTCAAAAATAATGTACAATTTGATCGTGTAATGTTGCAAGAAAACATAAATAAAGGGCAAATGATTGAGTCTATTTCATTGCAATATTGGGACGGGGCAAATTGGCAAACGCTGTGCAATGCCAGTACCATTGGGCATAAAAGATTATTAAAAACAAACCTTGTAGAGACTAATAAAGTAAGAATAAAAATCCATCGTGCAAAAGGGACAATTAATTTGGCAGAGATTGGTTTTTATAAGGCTTCTTTACGTGAGTAGTTTATTGAACACGGATTTAACGGATTGGACACAGATTAATCCGTTTCTAATCCGTTCAATCCGTGAGTTATTTCAATTGTTGCCAAGCCTCATCAACCGATTTTACAGGCAATTGACAAGTTTTGCCATAACAAACAAAAACCTGCGTCTCTCCCGCTTTTGAAGTCCGATTTTCTAATAAAAGTAAATCACTTTCTGTAAAGGTGCCAGTTAGCACTTTATTGGGATAAAATTTCAAATCAATCTCTTTTCTGAACTCTTTTACGTCTTTTCCAACGATTGCAATTTCAGCGGTTGGTGAAGTCATTTGAGTAGCTAAACAAGCCCAATTGGTTAAATAATCTACATTTGAAAGTAAAATATTCTTCATTTTAGAAAGCATCAAGATGGATAAATCTTTAAAATCTTCCCTATCCAATAAAATCCCCAAAGTATAAAGATTCCGTGCCATCATAGAATTTGAACTTGGAATGACATTATCAAAAATCTCTTTTTTACGAGCAATTAACTCCTCCGCATTGCTATCTGTAAAATAAAATAATTGGTCGTCTTCATCATAAAAATTTTGACAAACATAAAGTGTTAATTTCTCAGCTAAGTGAAGCCAATTTTCGTCAAAAGTGGCTTGGTAAAGATTGGTGTAAGCATCAATAACGGAAGTATAATCTTCTAAAAAGCCCTGTATTTTGGTTTCGCCGTTTTTATAACTATGACTTAAAGTATTATTTTTCAGGAAATTATCTTTTATAAAATGAGCATTTTTTAAAGCCAAATTCAAAAATGTTTCATCGCCAAAAGCCCGATAAGCGTCAATTAATCCATTGAGCATCAAGCCATTCCAAGAACAAAGAATTTTATCATCCAATCCTGGCCGAATCCTTTCGGCTCGTTTTGCCATCAATATTGAGATACTTTCTTTAAAATCAGCATTTAAGGTAGGTTCTTTTTTCCAAAGAATATTTACGCCATGTTCCCAATTTCCACGGTTTGAAACCTGATAATTTTGGCAAAACTTAGCCGTATTTTCTCCCAAAATTTCTTCAATTTCTGCTTTTGTCCAAACGTAAAATTTACCTTCAACTCCCTCAGAATCAGCATCAAGGGCGGAATAAAATCCTCCTTCGGAACTGGTCATTTCACGAGATAACCATGCGATAGTTTCATAAACAACTTCTTTATATAGCGGTTCTTGCGTGAGGGTAAATGCCTGTGCGTACAAACTAACCATTTGTCCATTATCATAAAGCATTTTTTCAAAATGTGGACAAAACCATTCTCCATCCACCGAATATCGAGCAAATCCACCGCCTAATTGGTCATAAATCCCACCTATTGCCATTTTATTTAAGGTAAATTTTAAATGATTTAGAGCAGATTCATCTTTTTGTAAATGAGCATATCTTATTAAAAACTGCCAAACTGAAGGCATTGGAAACTTTGGACTTTTTTCAAAACCGCCCCATTCAGTATCAAATGTTTGAGCCAGTTTTTGATACATCTTCTCTATATCATCATTCGTAAATACTTGATTATTAGACGTTAAACCATATTTATCAGAATCTCTGTAAAGCATATTCTCTGTAAAACCTTCGGCAGATTTTTGGAGTTCATCTTGATTATTCGTAAAACCATGATGAACGGCTTCTAATAATTTAATCCAGTTTTGCTTAGGATAATACGTACCGCCGTAGAAAGGTTTGCCATCGGGCATCAAAAAAACATTGAGAGGCCAGCCGCCGTGTACGCCCATTGCTTGCACGGCATCCATGTAAATACCATCAATATCGGGGCGTTCTTCACGGTCAATTTTTATACTGACAAAATGGCGATTCATCACATCGGCAACTTCGTCTTTCTCAAAACTTTCATGCTCCATCACATGACACCAATGACAGGCAGAATAGCCAATACTGACCAATATGGGCTTATTTTCAGCCTTTGCCTTCGCCAGTGCCTCTGCACCCCAAGGAAACCAATCCACAGGATTTTGAGCGTGTTGTAATAAATAGGGGGAAGTTTCGGTTTGGAGACGATTCATGGGTAATTGTATTTTCGATTTATGATTGTGGCAAAATTACGTTTGAATTTGAAAATACTATCCAAAATCCCATAAAAAAAGAGAGACCAAATTTAGCCTCTCTTCAATTAAAAATCTATTTCTTTATTTCACAAAACTCCCTTCGCAAAGTTCAAAACACTTCCCAACGCATTTTTAGCGGCAGGTTCGGCAGCAGCCCCTCCCGAATTTAATGAACCAACTGCCGACATGGCGGAGCTAATTAATGAACCACCCGTTGAGGCTGAAACACCCCCTAAACTTGGCAAACCACCTTTCAATAAACTAAGTCCTCCTGTAAGAGCGGATGCTTTGCCCAAAAGGCTACTGCCACCCAACAATGAACTAATTTGATTCGCTCCGAGTGCTATTTTAGCCAATCCAGCGGCTTTTTGGATAATTCCTCCGCCCAACATTCCACTTTCTGCCAATGGTATCAGTTTTTGCAAATTACCAACTTGCCCCATCAATTTATCTTTGAAATCACTTTTGCTGGCGGCGGCAGTTTTTTCCATTGAAGCCGTGCTTGCCTTTAATGCCGTTACGGTTGCGGCTTTATCGCCCGAGGCATTAGCACTCACGGCTTTGTCTAACATTATGGCGGTTGAATCAGTAGTTGCCACTGAATCAGTAGTTGATTTTACCATTGGAGCAGCATCAGGCATTTTAGGCATGGCTTTGGGTAATTGAGCAAAACTCATTGTTGTAATAAACATCAACGAAGCCAAAAGAATAATTTTTGAATTTTTCATTTTGAGAAATTTTAATAAAAGGTTAATAATCAAACAATTAGCAACTATTTAGATAGTAATTAGTGAATAGTAAATCACTAATTACCAAACATTGATTAATTTTGGTCAAATTAGTTTAATTTGCTTTCGTAAACAAATCTTTAAAATCTTATAAACAACAATAAATTGTCAATCAAAAACAAAACCGTAATTATCACGGGTGCCAGCAAAGGCATCGGTAGAGCATTAGCCTTGATGTTGGCTGAAAAAGGGGCAAATTTGAGTCTGGTTGCTCGAAGTGAAATTGAATTATTAGAACTAAAAGCCGAAATCGAAATTTTAGGAGCAAAAGCCGAAGTATTTGTAGGCTCTGTTGCCGATGAAGGTTTTGTAAAATCAACCGTTAATTCAACCAAAGAAATTTTCGGAACAATTGATTCAGTCATTAATAATGCGGGTTTTGGTGTGTTCAAACAAGCCACTGATATCAGTACTTCTGAATGGGATTCTATCTATGACACCAATGTAAAAGGTACGTTTCTTTTTTGTAAAGAAGCCATCCCTCACATGAAAGCACAAGGGGCGGGGCATATCATAAATGTAGCCTCAGATGTAGCCAAGCGGGTTTTTGATGGTGGTTCGCTGTATTGTTCTTCCAAATACGCTCAGGATGCTTTCTCGATGGCACTCAGAAAAGAAGTACGAAAAGATGGCATAAAAGTATCAGTGGTTTACTCTGGATTGGTAGATACTTACTTTCATAACAAATCAGAAGGAGACCCTCACCAAGCAAATTATCTAACTCCCCAAAATATGGCTGATGCTATCACCTATATTTTGGAAGCTCCCAAGCACGTGGTTATTGATGAGTTGATGATTCATCCATTGAGTCAGGAGTATTAAAGGTTTATTATCTGAATTTGGATTCGTGGGATTTATGGATTTTTAGGATTAAAGTTTGAAGTTCCTTTTTTCATTTCTAATCCTAAAAATTCCTTAATCTGACACGATGCGACGTTTCGCAATCCAAATTCAGACAATAATCATCAACTAAAATTTATAAATCTTCTTGGAAGGAATTGTATACAGAATTGCCCCACCAATGGCAAAAATCACGGTTAAAACCAACAAACTATAACGCATACTGCCCGTTAATTGATTGACTAAACCAAACATAAACGTACCAAAAACCGTTGAAAGTCGGTCGCATACGTCATAGAAACTGAAATACGAAGCAGTATCTTCCGTATTTTCAGGTAATAGTTTGGCGTAGGTAGAACGAGAAAGTGATTGAATCCCGCCCATCACAAAGCCTATTCCAGTAGCTAAAATATAAAATTCATTACGGGTTTGAACAAAATAGCCTGCGATACACACCACTATCCAAATTAAAACAATAATTAATAAGGAACGAGTATTGCCGATACTTTCTGATATTTTCGAGAATAAATAAGCCCCTACTATTGCCACCAATTGGATTAATAAAATGGTAATAATTAAGGCATCAGAAGGTAGCTTTAATTCCTTACTGCCAAACAAAGCCCCCAAAAACATAACAGTCTGAGCACCCATATTATAGAAGAAAAAAGCCGAAAGGAATTTCTTGGTAATGTTCAAATGTTGAAGTTCATTAAAGACCTTTTTCAACTCTTTAAAACCATTAAAAATCCAATTGCCCGATTGCTTTTGAGCTTTATTGGTTTCGGGCAAGTAATGAAAAGGTATTTGGGCAAACACAATCCACCAAATACCCACCGTCAGGAATGAAACCCGAGAAGCATCTCCCCCACTAATATTGCCGTACCACTCTGGTTTTAAGAGCATTGTAAGATTTTGAATCAATAAAATAACGCTTCCAATATACCCCATTGTAAACCCACGTGCGGACAGTGAATCAAACTTATCTTCAGTAGCAATTTCAGGAATGTAGGAGTTATAAAAAACGATACTTCCCCCCCATCCTACTACGGAAAATAGGAAAGCAAAAGTGCCTAAATAATAATCACCTTCCTTGAAAAAGTACAAAGCAATACATGAAAATGCACCCAAATAGCAGTACATTTTCATGAATAATTTTTTCTTGCCTGTAAAATCGGAAATAGCTGAAACCAAGGGGACAGAAAAGGCTAAAATCAAGAATCCTAACGACAAAGCATAAGAATAAACCACCGTATTTTCCAAATGAAACCCCAAGAAATCTAATTTCGTACTTTTAGAAGGCAGCATGATTGCAGCCAAAGGAAAATAAATAGGGAAAATTGCGGAGGTAATTGTGAGTGAATGAACCGAGTTTGCCCAGTCATACATCGTCCAAGCGGTCAGGACTTTGGGATTATTCTTCATACAGTTAGGATGGTTTTGGATTTATTTTCTTTGAATTCCTCGGGTAATGATTCAAAGATACACTTTTGCAAGGCTTTTAAAATACCAATCTTAGCAAAATTTTTGTGAACGACTAAACTGACCTCTCGCACGGGTGCAGGCGACTTGAAATGGCGTATCAAATTCATCCTTTCTTCATCAAAATCTAAGGTCGCCAATTCGGGCAAAATAGTGATTCCTTGATTTCGCTCTACCATTTTACGCAAAGTTTCTAAACTTCCCGCCTGATATTCAAAGCGTTTTTGGCCTATTGATTTACGCTTCAATTCACACAAATTCTCAATCTGAGAACGTAAACAGTGTCCTTCTTCCAAAAGCCATAATTCATTCGGGTTTATATCTTCTGAAAGGGCATATTTTTTCTGGTAAATAGCATTTAATTTAGAAACATACAAGACCAATTCTTCGTAGAAAATTGGAAACTCTTGAATATCATCCTGTTGTAATGGTGTTGCTAAAAGACCAATATCAATTTCATTATTTTTTAAGGCTTGAACAATTTTATCAGTGGTTAATTCTTTGATTTTCAGTTCAATAGTAGGATATAATTCTAAGAAATTATTGAGAAACAAGGGCAATAAATATGGTGCAATGGTTGGAATAATAGCTAAACGAATTTCCCCCGAAACGTCATGCTTATTACTATTGATGGTTTCATTAATTTTGTAAAATTCCAAGATAGCAATTCGGGCTTGTTGGATGATTTCTTTTCCAATATTGGTAGTAATCAAGGGCTGTCGGCTACGGTCAAAAATCTTTACCCCCAACTCATCTTCCAACTTTTGAATTTGCATACTCAGCGTTGGTTGCGTTACACAACAGCTATCGGCGGCATGCACAAAATTTCGATGTTTCTCCACCGCCAAAATATATTCAATTTGGGTAATTGTCATGTGCTTAGCTAATTATATTCTTTAAGAAAGTTTAGACCGTAAGCAGAAGGAGGAGTAAGAATAGCATTATTTGTTTTTTCTAACCACACATTTCTTCCTTCACAAGTCCAATGCGTATCACTTTTTAGATAATATTTTTGGGGTGATTTTGTAAAAATAGAATACGTATCAATTATGGGAGTTTCAAGCCTTTTATCTCCCTGTATTCGCTCAATTAAATGATTATATGTCCCTAAATCTGGCGATAGAATACTTACTTTGTTGGGAATGATTGACAAATAAACCTCGTCAAATCCAGCATTCAAATATTTCTTTCGAGTTTGATTAATATTTTGAATAAATAACTCAATTTCAGAATCATTAACTGGGTAAAAAGCTGATTTTGA
>JANPGQ010000551.1:0-8771 GCA_031423975.1 Cytophagales bacterium
ACTGATAAATTCAGCCTTTGGTGTTTCTAAAGTTTGTTTTAATATCACTCATTCCAGAGCTTCAGATTTGAAGATTGAGCTAATATCTCCCAACGGAATCAGTATATGGTTGACCAATAGAAATGGACGTGATACTGGTCGTGATTATATGAATACTTGTTTTCGGTCAAATGGTTTTTCGGGTTATATCCATCAAGCTACTGCTCCTTTTGAGGGTGAATTTATACCCGATGGAAGGTTTAGTTTTTTGAATAACGGACAAAATCCTAATGGGAAATGGATGTTGTTAATCAGTGATTTGAGAGAAGGAGAAGTAGGAATATTAAATTATTTTTCTTTAGAATTTACCGAAAACCCGATGCCAAATCAAGAAGCAAGTCCCTGTTCATTTGAAAACCCTGAAAAATGTAAATGTGCTGAAACTAATAAAACGTGCGAACTTCTACCTGATTTAATCATTCTGAAAAAATTTACGGAACAGCAAATTAAAGAATATCCCAAAGATGACCCCTATTATGGAGGGCAATTACACTTTGCGGCATCCATCTGTAATATTGGTGATGGCCCAATGGAAACCAATGGAATGAGCGAGTGGTTTTGTGGGAATACCAAAGTGGATTCTTTGACAAAATGTGCCGACGGCAAATATGCCAGACAGAAAGTATATCAACGTATTTACACAAAAAATGGGGAAATCCTAACCTTTAAAGACCGATTGGCTGGTACTAATTATTTTGATGATAAACCAGGGCATAACCACTTTCATGTTGATGATTGGGTAGAGTTCAGATTAACGAAGCAGGTAATTGAAAACAAAAAAACAAGAAATATCATTATTGCCAAAGGGAGGAAGGTGAGTTATTGTTTATTTGATTCGGGTGTTTGCAGTAATCGAGATAATTTGTGCGAAGAGAAAGGGAAAATTTATGGTGAAAAGAATTTGAGTAACTACGGTTTAGGAAACTACACCGAATGTAAATCTAAAAAACAGGGCATCAGCGTAGGAGGTTACGATACCTACGGAATGCTTTATGAAGGGCAATATATTCAGTTGCCCAAAGGATTAAAATCGGGAGAATATACACTTGAAATAGAAATTGACCCCAATCATATTTACAAAGAAAAAGATAGAACAAATAACCTTTTTAGAACAAAAGTGCAGATTTCTAAACAGGAATAAATGCTGAAATTATATGTTGTATTATATCCAAAAAGCTCAACTTTTACGTTTGGCTTTTTGGTTTTATGGGATATTGTGAACACGTTATTATATTTTTGGCACTTTTTTTGAAAAGGACTTCAACTTTTAGTTTATTGATATTTTTATAATTATACAATTAGTAAACCAATTTATATAATTGTAATGTGTTTGAAATCAGTATGTTATGTATTATAATTTTCAATAAAGGTTAATGTTGTGATTTTGGTATGCTATTTGTCTTAACATGTTGGAGTCATAATGTTTCCTGACTTATCATATTTTAAATACAATTCTTTCCAACCGCCATGAAGAAAGATTATACCACAGAAGCCCTAATCAAAGGGTCGTTTGCAGTATACTGCTTATTGCTCATTAATCAACTCCTTTCTATTCAGATTAAGGATTTCTCTCTCTTTTATTTTTATAATCGAAAAAATAAGCTAATTCACTATGTGAGTTCAGTTGTTATTCTCTTGTTTATTTGTTGTGGTATAAGTTATCAATCTTATGCTCAATGTTCCAGTTGTACTTATACTGCCCCATCGGGAGGTACAAGTTTTAATTTTAATGGTAATCAGACACTTTGTATTACTGCCAATGTCTCCAATATAAGTTGGAATATGAATGGTACGGGAAACAAAATTTGTCTTGCTACGGGAGTTGTCTGGAATCAACCATCTGGAGGAAATCTTCAAGCAGGTACTGTTATTGAAGTTTATGGGACATTAAATTTGGGAACGGGTTTTAATGTAAATGGTACACCCCCAAATGCTATAATAAATGTTCATGCAGGAGCAATACTCAATAGTACAAGTGGTTTTGGAAATGGCATTACAATTAATAATGATGGTATTGTTAATTTTACAAGTACCTCCACAGTGGATTTTACGGGAACGTTCATTATGAATAATTCCACAGGAGCAACTGTTAATGCACTCACAACAACTAATTTCCACATTGCCAGTGGTGCTACCATTAATAATAATGGAACTATACACATTGCCAATCTTGAAAATGAAGAAGGGTATTTGAATAATAATGCAACAGGGGTATTAATTGTTGATAGAAATGTGAATAATCACGGTGCATTTATTAATAATGGAGATTTTCAACTTCCTTGTACTACTTTGGCTGGTGCAGCTGGAGCAACCACTTGTAGTTTTAGAGTTGGAGACAAAGGAGTGGGAAAAGCATTTATAACGAATACTTGTGTAAAAGTGCTGAACGGAAATGTTACTTTTGATGGTCCAGGAACAATAAATAATGGTTTTGAGATAGGGGTTGGTTATAATCTAACGATTAATAAACCTGTAACTGGAACAAATGGTTCTTTTTTAGTAAAAGGCGGGACAAGTACAATAAATATTTCGGGCAGTTATGTGGGTACTAACATGAAGTTTTATGATGTTAATACTGCATCTCATAGTTTTGATAATAATTTTAATACGAATACTCCCTCAAATTTTACCGTAAGTTCATCAGCTGGTTGTAGTACAGTAAGTTGTGTTAAACCAAATGCTGGAATTGACCAAAATCCAACTTGTGTAAATAGTACACCTATTACAACTGCAACTTTTGTTGCAACTGCTGTTTCTGGTGCTGCTTGGACGCAAGCTACCGCCAATCCAGCTGGAGCGGTGATTACAACACCAAATAGTGCAACTTCTGGAATAACGGGTTTGACTCCTGGAGTTTATCAATTTATATGGGCTATTTCTGCTTCATGTTCTGATACTGTTAAAATCACAATTCCAAATTGTACATTACCAGTTTCTTTCGGAGACTATGTTTGGAAAGATACTAATAAAAATGGCTTACAAGATTCTGGTGAACCAGCCCTTGTGGGAGTTAGAGTTGTGTTGTATAATAGCAGTAATGTGGCAGTTGATACTGCGATTACAGATTCAAATGGAAAATATCTTTTTTCATCAACTACAGACCCTGATGTTAAACCTAATACAGTTTATAAGATTAAAATCGTTAGTTTAGGTACAGACCCTTCGGTGTCGGGCTTAGCTTTGACAGATATTACAATTGCTCCAGGCGAAACTTCGGGGGCAAATACAGGAGCTACATTAACAAATAATGATGCTTTTAACTCTGGAGGTTTACCTACTATTAATTACACGTCAGGTACAAATGGGACAAGCAATTTATCGCTTGATTTTGGTTTTATGTCGTGTACAAAACCAAGTTTAACATTTACCGTTAAACAACCAACTTGTACGAATGGCACCATAAATAAAGATGGATTATTAACGATTAATCCTGTGGGTGCCGACAAAGTGGGTATTTCTTATGGTGGAACCTCTTATGCAGGTCCAACTTATGACAATGCTTCATCAGATTTTATCCTTGAATTACCTAATACATTGACAGATTCGGTAAAAATTTGGATTCGTGTATTTGCGGGTTTAAATAATACTGCTTGTAGAAAAGATACCTCATTTATATTACCTCCTACGCCATGTGCTGTACCAAAACCTTGTAATGCGGCTCCAGGTGAAATTGGTGGAAACATTTTTAGAGATTTTAATAATACAGGAACAAAAGATTCTTTAGAAATAGGATTAGCCGGCGTACAAGTAAAGGTTTATGATTGTTTTGGAAAACTTTTAGGTACAACAACTACGGATAAATTTGGCAATTATTCATTTGCAGGAATGCCTTCTTCTCAAGTAAGAGTTGAATTCGGCGCATTACCAGCACCATTAATTGCAACCAAAGCTGGGGCAGATAATGGAACAACTACTCAGTTTGTTACCGCACCCGATTGTACCGTAGATTTAGGGGTAAATGACCCAACGGATTATTGCCAAAATGACCCGTTTTTAGTAACAACTTGTTTCGTGAATGGTGACCCTATCTTGGGAGGCACAGCTGGTAAATCAGATTATATGGTTGCTTGGGATTATTATCCAGCGGCAAATAAAGGCGTGAATAAATATGTGGCAGAAGGAACTGTGATAGGAACAACATGGGGAATTGCTTACGATAGAATTGATAAAAAATTATTCACAAGTGCATTTTTGAAAAGACACGCAGGATTGGGAATTGGTGGTTCTGGAGCAATTTATAGTGTAGATATGAAAGATACTGCCAATATTACTACGGCATTATTTGTTGATTTACAGGCTGATTTTGGAATTAATGTTGGCGTTGACCCTCGTACTACTTCAGGACAAGCATTACCAGCTAATAAAAATGTGGCAAATCATGACTCATTAGCCTTTAGTTTAATTGGTAAAATGTCATTAGGAGATATTGATATTTCAGAAGACCAAAGAACATTGTGGGTTACTAATTTAAAAGACCGCACGTTAATTGAACTTCCAATTAATAGCCCTGCTACTAAGCCTACTACTTTTAAAGTTCATAATCTTCCAAATCCTGGTTGTGTAAATGGTGTTTTCAGAGTATTTGCTACAAAAACTTATAAAGGAGATGTTTACGTTGGAGGAGTTTGTACGGCAGAAAATGGTGGAACTGCTGCTGATTTGAAAGCAATTGTCTATAAACATAATGCTTTAGCAGCAACAAGTAGTTTTACGGAAGTGTTAAATTTTCCGCTTAATTATCCAAGAGGGTACGTTTCTTACAATGGTGGAGCAAATCCTCCAGAATTTATTAATGCGGAGTGGAACCCTTGGATTAATAAGATTGATGATATTCCAGCCGCAAATCAACACGCTGTATATAATCAAGTTATGTATCCTCAACCAATACTTTCTGATATTGAGATGGACGTGAATGGAGATATGATTTTATCATTCTCAGATAGAATTGGGCATCAATTTGGAAATTTAAACTGGGGTACAAGCAAGGCGGATACGGTTAAAGGCTACGAAGCAACTGCTGCAGGTGATATTTTGAGAGCTTCTTTAAATGGAACAACTTATACTTTAGAAAATAATGGAACAGCTGGAAATATCACAACGGTTGGAGCCAATGAAATGGTACCAATCGGTGGACAAGGACCTGGAGGAGGTGAATATTATTGGCAAGACATGTATACAATTTCTTCAAATCCAAATTCAACGGGAGGTCACCAAGAAATTTCAAATGGTAGCTTAGTATTATTACCAGGTACAAATGAAGTTGTATCAACTGTTTTCGATCCATTTAGTGAATATAGAGCTGCTGGTGTTAGATATTATAATAATACTACTGGAAACATGTCTCGTGGTTATCAGATTTTTGGACAAGATGGTGGAATTCCGAATAATAGATTAGAGACTTTTGCAAAAGGAGCTAATTTAGGCGACCTTGAAGCACTTTGTGACATGGAACCAATAGAAATTGGAAACCGTCTTTGGCTCGACTTGAATAATAATGGTGTTCAAGACCCTTGCGAAACTCCGATTGCAAATGTGTCGGTAAGTTTATACGATAAATTAGGGAACTTAATTGCTCAAACAACGACGGACGCAAACGGTAATTATTATTTTAATGCAAGTAATGTAGTAGATACCGTAGGAACTACAAAACCGAACATTTTAGGGCCACAGGCCAATACTAATTATTTTGTGGTGGTTGGAAAAGAAGATAACAGTTTTAATAAAGCTCAATCAACGCTTTCGTCTGGTTCTGCAAAATTTAATCTAACAGTTGCTAACAGTACAACAAGCAATGGTAATGACCAAAATAATAGTGATGGACTTGTAAGTGGTATAGCAGGTATTCCGAGTGCCTTAAATGGTTATCCTGCAATTTCTATAACAACTCCATTGAATGGTTCTGACCATACTTATGATTTTGGTTTTACTTGTAAACCAGTTATTACAGCCACTCCCAAAAAACAAATTGTTTGCGGAACGGGAACTGCCAGTGCATTTACCAGAAAAATTATAACAGGTTTTGTTTCTTCTCAACAATGGTACGGACCTTTGGCAGATACTACTTCAGCATTTGGGACAGCCATTGCAGGAGCAGTTGATTTAACATTTACGCCAAGCACTTTACCAGCATCAGGAACTACTAAATATTATGCAGTGGTAGCTCTTAATGGAGACCCAGCTTGTTCTGACACTGCATTTGTAGCATTAACTGTTTCTCCAAAAATTGTACTAAAAGCAACTCCAACTAATGCATTATGTAATGCAGGTGGAGGTTCAATCACAACAACAGTAACGGGCGGAACAACACCATATACATACTTATGGAGTAATTCAGCAACAACTTCTTCAATTACAGGAGTCGTTCCAAATTCATATAAAGTTACGGTTACTGATGCAATAGGATGTACTGCCGATACAACGTTGGTTTTAACGCAACCAGATTCAATAAGCCTCTCATTGACCCCAACCAACGTTTCTTGTAACTCAGGAACAAACGGAGCATTGATGAGTATGCTTTCGGGTGGTAAAGCTCCCTATACTTATGAATGGTATAATGGGTCAGCCGCCACAGGATTGTATTTCTCAAATAATCCAGCAGTAACTGGTTTAGCAGCAGGAACTTATACTTTTAAAGTAATTGATGCCAATGGCTGTTCAAAAACAAAAACAGTTACAGTTACGCAACCAATTAAAATTAACATTGCTCAAACGCAAAAAGATAATATCTGTTTCGACCAAAGTAAAGGTGAAATTTATGTGAAAATAAGTGGAGGGACATCTCCAATATCTATTAAATGGAAAGTAAATAGTATTTATGATGCAAGTTTAGATGGGAAAGATACTTTAAGGAACTTGAAATCAGGTATTTATGAGGTTACTTTAACAGATGCAAATGGATGTACGATTGTTGTAAAAGATACACTCGTTCAGCCGACTAAATTGATTATTACGACCACTAAAATAGATGGTATTTGTTCAACAGGAAGTAAGGGGAGTATCAATGCAACTGTTACGGGTGGTGTGGCTCCTTATTCATACAAATGGTCTAACGGTGCTTCAACAGCAAATGTAACGGGTTTAGCTAATGGAAATTATAAATTAGTAATAACAGATGCCAATGCTTGTAAAGACTCGGTAATAGTATTTGTAAATGTCCAAGATTGCAGAGTAGATGTAGCCTTGAAAAAGACAGCAGATGGTATTTGCGAAAGAAAAGTTGGCGATATTGTTACCTTCAAAATTGTGGTAGCCCGTAAGGATACTGTAACACAAAACACAACAATTATCGTAAAAGATCAAATTGCTTCAGATTTTATAATTACTTCAAGCTTGCCGACAAAGGGAACTTTTGATATCTCTACAGGAGTTTGGTCAGGAATAGTTTTAGCCAAAGGTGATTCTGCAACATTGACTGTTTCTGCAAAAATTAAATCAGGAGCGACTGGATTACTATGCAATCAAGCTTACGTCGATTTCATGGATAAAATTGATATTGATTCACAAGCGGGTAACCTAAATCCAGTGGAAGACGATATTGCTTATGCTTGTGTAAGTGTTCCTATTTATTTGTGTAAAGTAGATGGTAATTCGGTTACATTGACTACGCCAGATTCATTATCAAATATTAAATGGTTTAAGGGTGGAGTTGAATTGACATCAGAAGCTGGAAAAGCCTCAATAAATGTTTCAGATGCGGGTTCATATACCTTCACGGGTACTTCAAATGGAACACTTTGTCAAATTGGAAACTGTTGTCCCGTAATTATAAAAGATGCTTGCTATGGCTCAATTGGTGATTATGTTTGGAACGATACTAATCTTGACGGTAAACAATCAGCAGGAGAAGCCCCAGTAGCAGGTATAAAGATCTATTTATTAGATGGCACAACGGGAGTAAAATTAGACTCAACCGTAACGGATATAAATGGTAAATATTTGTTTGATAGTTTATTGACAAGTACCTATAAAGTACAATTTGTTGAACCTGTTGGAAAAGATTTTACAACCTTTAATACAGGTGGAGATAATACAAAAGATAGCGATGCAGGAGTGAATGGAATCAGTAGTTTAATTACAATTGACACGACAAAACCATCGATTGATATATTGAGAAATAATCCTACGATTGATGCAGGAATTGTGCCACAGTTTGGCTCAATTGGCGATTATGTTTGGACAGATAAGAACAATGACGGGCAACAAACGGCAGGAGAGTTACCCATTACCGGGGTAAAAGTTTACTTATACAACGGAGCGGGAACAGTTAAATTAGATTCAACAGTAACGGATGCGAACGGTAAATATTTGTTTGATAGTTTACTGACAGGCAGTTACAAAGTAAAATTTGTAGCCCCAGCCGGCACAATTCCAGCGAAGCAGAATGTAGGAGCGATAGTTTCAAACAGTGATGCTAATAAGTTAGGATTTAGTCAGGTTGTGAATATCAATACTGCCTTAGCCGTCACTGACACTTTAAGAAACAATCCACAAATTGATGCAGGATTTGTACCAGTGGGAAGTTTGGGTGACTATGTATGGAATGATAAAAATGGCAATGGACTTCAAGATGGAACAGAAAGCCCAATTAATGGCATTAAAGTTTATCTTTTAGATGGCACAACGGGAGCGAAGTTAGACAGTACCATTACAGACATCAATGGTAAGTATCTGTTTGACAGCTTGTTAGCGGGAGATTACAAAGTAAAGTTTGTCATTCCAGCAGGAAGCGAAGC
>JANPGQ010000552.1:0-7708 GCA_031423975.1 Cytophagales bacterium
ATAAAGAGTACAGGATTTTCCGCCTTGAAAGATACTTGGAAAACGAAACAAAATTTGGCTGACGAAACAACCTACGGTGAAATCTCAGCTTACTTAGATAATGAGTTTTCCAATCAAATTGTTGAAGAGCCAATGATTATATATACTAAAAAGCCAAGAACTGTATCGCAAAATATAAACTCTCAATATACATTATTCCAATAATGATGAAACATATCAGATATACCTTGATTGCAGATGGGAGTTCAGATAGTACGCTACTAAAAATTATAAGTTGGACACTCAATGATTTATTCCCTTACCTTACTTATGAAGAACAATTTGCTGATTTTAGAAATCTAAAAAACCCTCCTAAGAGTCTTGACAATAAAATTAGAGAGGCTTCAATTCGTTTTCCTTACGATATTCTATTCATTCACAGAGATGCAGAATCAACTTCTCAAAAAGTTTTTGAGAATAGAATTAATGAAATCAAAGCTGTGTTGGAAGTAGAGCATGAAAGTATAACCGTGTGTATTGTTCCAGTAAAAATGATGGAAAACTGGTTATTGTTTGATGTAGAAGCACTCAAAAAAGCTGCTGGTAATAGAAATTTCAGAGGTGAAATTGATATTCCGTCACCTAAAAATCTGGAAAGCATTACCCAACCAAAAGAAAAATTGCACAATTTATTGAGAGAAATTAGTGGCTTGAAGGGGCGAAATTTGGATAAATTCAATGTTCACCAAGCAGTACATTTAGTAGCAGATTATATAGAGGATTTTAGTACGTTGCGAAATCTTGATTCATACTTAGCATTTGAATCTGATTTACGGAGGGTTATGAGCATGATAATCTAATATTTAAAAATAAGGTCAAACCTACAACAACCTCTTACCAACCCTCTCCACCTCACCCGATAAATCCACCAACCCACTAACCCCCTCCAAATCCCCCAATAGTTTTCTCAAAAACTGTTGATGACTTGCTGATTTTTCGTTGAATGGTCGGTGGTCTAAGGCTTTGCGGATGGGCTGCCAGATTTTGATGAAATCTTTGAGTTTACTATCAAAATAAGTGTCTGAAAATTTCTCAAAAATATATTGTTCCGCTACTTCGTTGGGATGAATCATATCGGGCTTGTAGAAGCGATAATCTCTGAGGTCATCCATCATGATTTCGTAAGAGGGAAAGTATTCAACGTCTTGATAATCAGCTGTTAAGTAATGGCAAGCCGCCCGAAGGATGGATTTTGACACTTGATTTTCTGCCATGCCGTCCTTTGTATGTCGCACGGGAGAAACTGTCAGTATTATCCGTAAATCTGGATTGATTTGTTTTAATTCTTTGTGCAGAATAGCAAAAGATTTGCAAATATCTTTTACGCTCAGAAGGTCTTTTTCAAACAGATTTTTAGGCATTTTATGGCAATTTGCCACGTAGGTTTGCGGTTGTAAAAGTTTGTAAATAAAGGATGTTCCAAAGGTGAGGATTAAGTGCGAGGTGTGAGGTGTGAGGTATGAGTGAATATCACTCAATTTTTGATTGATTGATTCCCTCAATTCCTCTTTTGCATTTCCTGAAAATTGCGAATGAAAATCGTAATGCACCCATGCCTCTTGGTTTTGGACGTATAGGCGTTCATCCGCTTGGGTGTAAGTGAGTGAGAGGATTTTAAAAATAGAAAGCGGATTAAAAAGCGTTCCGAATGGATTAACTTCTACCTTCAACTTATTGTCTTTCAGTTGATTACCCACAACATCGGCAAAGCAAGACCCCAAAGTAAGTAACTGGGAATCAAGCGAAATTTTATGTTTTGATTCGGGAATTGGAAAGGTTGTGCGGAAAGTTGTCATAATTTAGGGGATAAATAACAGGGTATGGCAGTTAGCTTTTAGGGGATTTTACTAACCCCTATTCCCTAAAACCTAACCCCTAAATTTCTATTTCTGCTTCACCGTAAAAGACAATGTATCAGCATTCACACCCGTGAAAATTCCTAAACCATTGGTAATAGTTGTTGGTGGTGTACTGATATTCTGAGAAGTTGTTCCTGCATTGTTGTACAAAGCCGCATAATCAGCATTTACCTTCAACAAAACTAAATTGTATTTTCCGAAATACTGAAATTGTTGCGAACGTAAAACGGTAGTTGTTCCCTGCACGGGCTGACTGCGAAAACGCCGAATAATATCCTGAAAATTGGAAGTAGTCGGCAAGGTGATAATGGCTACAGGGCTGGTTTCCACATTATCTGCCACCACAAAATGATAGTCGCTCGAAGAGTTCGACCAAGACAAATTTACATCAGTGTTCCCATCTGGATTTCTGATATTGGTACTGCCCGAAGAAAGGTCTAATTTGGTACGGGCAATTGAAGTTATATCAGTAGTAAACCCAACTGGTTTTGTTGGAATAATGGTACTCGCCAAAACGGTTTTTCCATTGTAATCAAACGATAATGAGTAGGTTGTACCAACTTTTATTATTACCGATTTATCTGATTCATACAACCCATTTCCCGAAGATTTCAAGGTATAAGTTTGCCCATTACCACTCACTTTAAGGGTCAATCCCAAGATGGGAGTTTGCACAGCGGAAGTATCTGCGGTAAAAGCAATCTCTTTTTTTACCGTAATAGCAATTGGTCTTCCCGCTACTAAATAACCCTCTACAATGGGTTTGATACCACCTTCAATCAAGTTAGAATCGGTTTCACAAGCCATAAAACCAAGGCTTATAGAAACAATGAATGCGGCAATTTTAATATTTGAAAATTTCATATCTATTTTCGATGTTCGATGTTCGGTTTTCGATGTTCGGGTCGGCATCATACCGAACATCGAACATCGACTAACGAACAACGAAACTCTATTTGAATTTATAACTAAAAGTGATATTTGGCGTGAAGCCTAAGTAATTTACATCCGTAATTGACAAGTATTTATCGCCTGTGATAGCATCGGTTGTGGTTTGATATTTCTTGTACCACACGTTAGTCTGTCCGTAAAGATTATAGACTGATAATCCGATACTTCCGTGTGGAAAATTGTAAACTGCCGATACATCCAAACGGTGCGAAGCTGGCAAGCGGTTTCCGTTGGTAGTTGATGGGTCGGTAAAATCTTTTTCTGTGCCGTCCAATAATTTAACGGTATAACCTCCTAAAATGGATGTGTAAGGCTTTCCAGTGGCATAAAACCACGTTGCTCCCAAATCCCAACGTCCTAATTTATAGATGTTTACCGATTTGAATTCATGTCTTACGTCAAAATTGGAAGGAAAAGCTGTTGCTGAAAATTGAGCAATTGTTTTATCCGACTGTGCCAAAGTGTAACCTACCCAGCCCGTATAATCACCAAATTTTTTCTGAATCAAAAAGTCAATTCCTTTCACTTTACCCGTTCCATTAAAGAAGGTTTCACTGGCAGATAATCCCCGCCCGATGGTTGGAACAAACCTTAACGAATAGCGAGTATCGTTGTCGATGTCTTTGTAATAGCCTTCAACATCAAAAAGATAGTCGTTGATTTCGTAGCTAAATCCTAAAATATAATGTTTAGACGACGTTACTGGCAAATAAGAATCGTTTGCCAATACCCAGAAATTGCGGCTTCCGTTGGTGATGTCTTCACGCTCCACTTGTTTGGCAAACTGATAATATAAACCAACTGCACCTTTCAATTTAAACTGGTCGGTAACTTTCAACGTTGCCGAAGCCCGAGGTTCAAAATAAGTTTTGCCTGTGGCAGCAAAATAATTGCCTCTCACCCCAAATTTCAGGGCAAGATTACCGCCTACTAATTTCAATTCATCTTGTAAATAAGCAGATAACAAATTACTATGGTCGCTTTTGGCAATGATTTGAATAGTATCATTCTGACTAAAAGAATAGTCAATATTTAACTTGGTTGCTTGAATACCGAAGAGGATTTGATTATTACCATGCGTTTTATATTCCAAATCGGTTTTGAAAGAAAAGTCTTTCAAATTATTATCTTCCAACGAACCAAAATTCACAGTACGAACTTCCGTTCCACGAGTGAAAGTGGCATTGTTCGTATTATTTCTATTACTAAAAAAGTTTGAATAACTGATTAACGAGTTGATATAAAACTTATCACTGAATCGTTTTGACCATTTCAAACTACCACCCGTATTTCCCCAATTAGATAAATCTGTATTACTAAAACCCGCTCCGCCAAAAGGTGAGGCTTGAGTTTGAGAGTTATCTAAATAATCAGTCCCTTTGTAAATACTCAACGTAATATTCTCGTTTTCAGATGGTTTGAAGGTTAGTTTTCCGTTTAAATCATAAAAATACGAGCTTGCTGTTTGGGCATTTTGGGTAGTAATTCTTCTGGCTCCAAAACCCAATGAACCCACTTGGTTATTGGAAGTAGAATTGAAGGTATCAAAAATTTTGTTGTAAAGTGGACCCGCCCATGAGCGTCTGCCTGCCACCGAGAAAGTCAATCTTTTATCTTTCGTAACTGGACCTTCACCCCAAACATTGGCACTTACCAAACTCAAATCAGCCCCAAAGTTTACTTCTTTTTTATTACCGTCTTTACTCGTAATTTCTACTACTGATGAGATACGTCCACCAAATTTGGCATCAAAACCACCTTTGTACAATTGCACATCTTTGATAGGATTGGCATTGAAAGCCGAGAAGAAACCGTATAAATGATCCACATAATACACTGTGAAACCATCATAAAGCACAAGGTTTTGGTCGGGCGTTCCCCCACGTACATACAAGCCCGAAGACGATTGATTTGCCAAACTAATTCCTGGCATCAATTGGAAAGAACGAAAAATGTCTTTTTCACCAATATTTGGCAATTTGGCAATGTTGCGAGGAGTCATTTTGAACATACTCGTAGTTTCATTGGCTTTCAAAACCTCAGTTTTTTCGCCCTTCACTACCACTTCGTCCAATTCGGTATTATCAGGTTCCATTTCAATGGTTACGCCTGAAATAGGGGCATCTGGTACTAATTTTATAGTAGTCGTAACATAACCTATGTAGCTCAAAATCAGGGTAGTGGTATCGGTTGGTACATTCAAAACTGCGAAATAACCATCCACATTACCTTGTGTGCCAGCCTTCTGTCCTTTGATTCTAACATTTACAAAAGGCAGAGGTTCGGCAGTACGAGTGTCTAAAATTCTACCCGCAAAAGTGAAATTGAACTTTGTAGCAGGCTTTACTACCTTGCTTCCCGCACGACTCACTACAATAATAGCAGGTTGTTGGGTGGGGTTAGCTTTGTCTATATCAGTGCTTGGAACGGTTGGTTTCGGAATGTTCAAACCCTCTGTACCACCATAATAAGTACCACTATTGTAGCTACTTTTTACCAATACTTTTTGCGACTTTGGCACTATGTGAACAACTTGATTATCATCCACATAAAACTTGAATCCCGAACCTTTCAAAAGTCCCTTCATGCCTTCTTCCAAAGCGATATTATCAAACCAATAACTGGCATAAACACCTTTCAGTTTTTCGGGCGTATAGATAAATTTCGTTCCTGATTTGGTCTCTAAATCTTGCAGGATTTCGACCATTGAGCGATTATTATAAAACTCATCCTTAATAATTACACCCGTAGAACTGGTTACTTGCGAGAAAACCGTTGCCGAACATAATATTAAAGTGGCTATAAGAAAATATTTTTTCATGAAAAAATTAATTGATTGTGCTGCTGCTTACCACATAAGTAGGATAGAAAGGTTAGGTTTTGAGTGTGCCTTAAAACCCTAACATACCCATCCTGCCTATACGGTTACAAAGTTACGGCAATCTCACAAGAAATTACCACCTCTTATAATAATACAGGAAATCAAGGCTGGATATTGTCGGAAAGGAGCGTTAATTTTTGTTAAATGTAGCCATAAGTAACTCTGTACATATTAAGCACCAGTACAAAATTAGCTTAACCATTTTTGAATACGTATTTGATTTTCAAGCCGAAAGCCAATTGCCGATATCCAATAGCCTTACTCACTGCCCAATCAATTTAAAAAATTCCTCCGAATAACTTTCACTAACTGGTATTTGAGCGGTGCCAATTTTGATTTTTAGATTGCGGATAGATTCAATTTTATCCAAAGAAATAATGAATGATTTATGGACACGGAAGAACTCGGATGAAGATAATTTTTCCTCAATAGATTTCATCGTCATGCGGGTAACAATGGGCTTCGGGGACGAATTGAGGTGGATTTTGATGTAATCCTTTAAGCCCTCGATATAGGTAATTTCTTCCGTTTTTATTTTCACCAATGAATAATCAGCATTGACAAAAATAGTGGAAGTTTTACTTTCCGTAACGGGTTCGATTGTTACTATTTTCTGTTTCAAAATATGTAATTCTGACGCTTTATGAACTGCTTTCAAGAACCGCTCAAAGTCAATAGGTTTCAAGAGATAATCTATCACATTGAGGGTATATCCTTCCAAGGCATACTGTTTATAAGCCGTTACAAAAATCACCATCGGGCTATTGGTCATGCTTTGCAGAAACTGCACACCCGTGATGCCCGGCATTTGAATATCCAAAAAAATCAAGTCAATCTCCTGATTTTGAAGCACTTCCATTGCCTCAAAAGCATTTTTGCACCGCTTCACAAGATTCAGAAACGGTACTTTCAAAATATTGTCCTCAATCAAATCAAGGGCAAGGTTTTCATCATCTACGGCAATACAATTGAGCATATTTTTATCGGTAAAAAGGGTTCACGGTGTTGTAAACTTTGTTCTATAAACTAACCAATTTCTAAATGTACCATATAGAAATCTGTGCCATCATCAATCATAAGTTTGTGATTATCAGGATATAATAACTCCAACCTTCGTTTTACATTATTCAATCCAATCCCTGATGCACTATCTTTTATTTCATTGAATTGACGGTTCACCTTGTTTTTTATTTCAAAAATTAGTCGGTTATTATTCGTTTGTAAATTAATATCAATCGTTGGGTTCACAATCATTCCTACTCCATGTTTAAACGCATTTTCAACGAAGGGAATCAATAACATGGGTTCAATGGTGAGGGTATTATCTAAATTCTTGATGTCAAAATTAATAGAAATATCATCCCCAAAACGTAAATGTTGCAGTTCAATATAGGCTTTTAAGTATTCGGCTTCACGGTCAATTGAAATTTTGGCATCGTCAGACTCATATAGCATATAACGCATCAGTTCCGATAATTTCACCACCACGGGTTCAACACGTTCGGGCTTCCGTCTGGATAATGACACGATACTATTCAAAACATTAAATATAAAATGCGGACTAATCTGAGACCTCAAAAATGATAATTCAGATTTCAATCGTTCGTTTTCTCGCTCCTTGGTTTTTTGTTGGTCTTCCAAATTATCCGTAATCAAGCGATATGAACTACTAATTGCCAAAAAGAAAAGCAACTGAAACGTATAACCTGTGCGAGGAACATTTTGCGTTGGGAAAAATAATTCTTTGATTAAAGCGTGAAATAAAAAAACGGCAACCACCAAAAGAATCATTGAAATCACATAAGCTAAAATCCCCTTCATTCGTAAAACTTTAGGGATTAATATTTCACTATTGACGTAAAAAAAGGGAATATTAATAAGAGCAAAAATTTCAAATAATTCTGTAATCGTTATATTAGTAGTGGGCGGAGGCATATTGGCAGGTCTGGGCGAAGGGGCAGACGCTTGCAAAATAAAA
>JANPGQ010000553.1:0-1771 GCA_031423975.1 Cytophagales bacterium
AAATATCAACGCAAATTCAAGTACGTAATGGTGGATGAGTTTCAGGATACCAATATTTCTCAGTACCTGATTGTCAAGAAGTTATCGGATATTTCCCAGAATCTTTGCGTGGTAGGTGATGATGCCCAATCCATTTACGCCTTCCGTGGGGCAAGTATCGACAATATCTTGAATCTGGAAAAAGATTACCCCAATATGACCACCATAAAGCTGGAACAGAACTACCGTTCTACCGTCAATATTGTGGAAGCCGCCAATTCGGTTATTGCCAAAAACAAGCATCAATTAAAGAAAAATGTTTTTACCGAAAACGAAGAAGGCTCACTGATTGAATTGATAAAAGCGAGTTCGGATAATGAAGAAGGACGCTTGATTTCGACCCATATTTTTGAGTCGAAAATGAACATGGGTTTGCGGAATACGGATTTTGCGATTTTGTACAGAACCAACGCCCAGTCCCGTACTTTTGAAGAATCTTTGCGTAAACTAAATATCAAATATCGCATCATTGGAGGCTTGTCTTTTTACCAACGCCGAGAAGTAAAAGATTTGATTGCCTATTTCCGTTTTGTGGTTAATCAAAGCGATGAAGAGGCTTTCAAACGCATCATCAATTTACCCAAAAGAGGCATTGGCGATACCACAATTGCCAAAATTACCATCACCGCCTCCGAACAGCAAATTCCAGTTTGGCAGGTAGTTTCTAATATTCGCCAGTATCAAGCAGGGCGTTTTGCCGATACCATCGAAGGCTTTGCCGATTTGATAAAGTCCTTCAAAATCATGGTGGAATCTCAGAAAAAAGATGCTTACGAAGTGGCAGCCCATATTGCCAAAGCATCGGGTTTGTTGAGGGAATTGCACGAAGATAAAACGGTGGAGGGATTGTCTCGCTACGAAAACGTACAGTCATTATTGAACTCTGTTAAAGAATTTGTTGATAATCCCGATACGGATGTTGAAGAAAAGAGCCTTTCTACTTTCTTACAAAACGTTTCCTTGATGACCAATGCTGACCAAGACGATGCTGATGGCGATAACGACCGAGTAACAATGATGACCATTCACGGAGCTAAGGGATTGGAATTCAACCATGTATATGTGGTGGGAATGGAAGAAGACCTTTTCCCAAGCCAAATGATGTTGCAAAGTAGGGCGGATTTGGAAGAAGAAAGAAGGCTTTTTTACGTAGCAATTACTCGTGCGGAAAAGAAATTGATGATGTCTTACGCCGAGACACGCTACCAATATGGACGCTTGAAACCTTGCGAACCAAGTCGTTTTTTGGATGAAATTGACCCTAAATATTTACAATTTGCCAAGAATATTCGCAGAGCCGTTGAAGATACCCAAAGGCTTCCACAGGGTTTTGTCAGGATGTCGAATCGGGAGCAAAAAATGCCTGATTTCAATACGCCCGATACCAAAATACCCATTGCCAATCTCATTAGACCTTCGACCGCACCACGCCCACAAGCAGCCAATACCTACAGCCCTTCGCAGGATTTTGTACCGAGTGATACCAAAAATTTAGTAGAAAATGACCGAGTAGAACACCTGAAATTTGGTTACGGAAAAGTAAAAAAGATTGACGTAAACGGTACCGACCGCAAAGCCATCATTCAGTTTGAAGGGACAATTGGAGAGAAGACTTTGCTGTTGAGCTTTGCGAAGTTGAGGATTGTGTAGATAGAAAACTTCCCGAAAGTTCTTTTTACTTTCGGGAAGTTTCATTTATATTTTAATGTTTAAAATGACGAATTCCCGTCAT
>JANPGQ010000554.1:0-5642 GCA_031423975.1 Cytophagales bacterium
GTCAAGAGCCGTGCCTATTTATCAGACTACGGCTTACCAATTCAAGGATTCTGCCCAAGGAGCGAGGCTTTTTGCTCTGCAAGAATTCGGGAATATTTATACTCGTATCATGAACCCGACCAACGATGTTTTCGAGAAACGAATAGCGGCTCTCGAAGGCGGTGTGGCAGCTTTGGCTACTTCTTCGGGACATTCGGCTCAGTTTCTTGCCATCAATAACATCACATCGGTAGGGGATAATTTTGTTACTACCTCGCATTTATACGGTGGTTCGTACAACCAATTCAAAAACGCTTTCAAAAATATTGGCGTAGAAGCTCGTTTTGCTGATGGCGTAAATGTGGCAAGTTTCGAGCCTTTGATTGATGACAAAACCAAGGCAATTTATTTGGAAACAATCGGCAATCCAGGGCTTTCAGTGCCTGATTTTGAGGCATTTGCGGCTTTGGCGAAAAAATATGACTTGCCTTTAATTGTGGATAATACATTCGGAGCGGGCGGTGCTATTTGCCAGCCTTTGAAATGGGGGGCTCATATTTTAGTAGAATCTGCCACCAAATGGATTGGCGGTCATGGTACTACTATGGGCGGGGTCATCGTGGATGCGGGGACTTTTAACTGGGGCAATGGCAAATATCCGCAGTTTACATCACCTTCTCCAAGCTATCATGGCATGGTGATGAATGATGTTTTTGGCATCGGTGGACCATTTGGCAATATCCAATTCATCATCCGTTGCCGAGTGGAAGGCTTGCGTGATTGGGGTCCTTCGCAGAGTCCATTCAACTCGTTTTTGTTGCTTCAAGGCTTGGAGACACTTTCGCTACGTGTGGAACGTACTTGCGAAAATGCTTTGGCTTTGGCAAAATGGTTGGAGACACAACCAGCCTTAGAATCAGTAAATTATCCAGGACTCGAAAGCCATCCTTATCACGCCAACGCCAAGAAATATTTGACTCGTGGATTTGGAGGCGTGCTTTCATTCAAACTGAAAGGAGACCGTACCGTTGCCGAGAATTTTGTGAACAGCCTAAAACTGATTTCGCACTTAGCTAACGTAGGCGATGCCAAGACATTAATTATTCATCCAGCATCTACAACGCACTCGCAACTATCTGAACAAGAACAGATTACAGCAAGTGTAGAGCCTAATATGTTAAGAATTTCTTTGGGAATTGAACATATTGATGATATTAAAGAGGATATTTTGGCGGCTTTGGGGGCGTAACGAGAAGCGGAAACTTTGACAGATTTGCAATTGGATTGCAGATTTGTCAAGGTTTTGAAGATTTATGTTAAAAATAAAAATGCTAAAAACCAGACTCCTATCCATCATCATTGCCATTCTGCTAATCCCAATCGGTTTGGCGACACGGCAATATGGTAATGAATGGATGAAATTATACGCAGGAGATGTTCTTTGGGCGGCTATGATTTATTGGGGCTTCAAGTTTTTGTTTGCCCAAGAACCTAAAAGAACCGCTTTTTACGCCCTAATATTTTGCTTTTTTATAGAATTCAGCCAATTATACCACGAGCTATGGATTGACCAAATACGTAATACTCGTTTGGGCGGTTTGGTCTTAGGTTTTGGCTTTCTTTGGAGCGATTTGGTTTGTTATTCGGTGGGGGTATTTAGTAGTTATTGGGTTGATAATAGATTTTTTTTCAATTCATAGTTTTTACATCCCCTGCCCCCTTCAAAGGGGAGATTTCCCAAATCGTAGATTTTTCTAAGAATTAAATCATTGATAGCCAAATACTTGATAGCTAAAGAAATGATATTTCTCTTGTATAATTAATGCCCTTTTAGAATGGGGTGAATTATATTTTTATAAAAATATGAAAACACAAAATCTAATTCCTAATCGAAGATTTGTGAATTGGAGAAATTCCCCCTTTGAAGGGGGCAGGGGGATGTAAAACGCTAAAAACCAAATAACTAATTCACTACCAATCAAATATGAAAAACAAAATCATTCCCTACAATCCTAAATTAAAAGAACTTGCCAGAGAATTACGAAAAAATTCTACCCTTTCAGAAGTGTTACTTTGGCTAAAAATAAAGGGGAAAGTAATGGGAGTAGAGTTTCATAGGCAAGTACCAATTGATAATTTTATCGTTGATTTTTATTGCCATGAATTAATGTTAGTTATTGAGATTGATGGAAATAGCCACGATGACAAACAGGATTATGACCAAAATCGACAATTAATTTTAGAGAATCTTGGTGTTAAATTTATCCGATTTAGGGATATTGATGTAAAACAAAAAATGAGTTGGATTTTGGAAGAGCTAATGATTTGTATTGAGGATAATAGAAATTCTTTCAATTCGTAGTTTCACATCCCCCCTGCCCCCCTTCAAAGGGGGAATTTGGCACTCAAAGTCCCTTTACAAGAATTAAATCGTTGATATTCAGATTTTTATACTCGTCAGTAAAATTTTTCAAAATCATTTAGGTATAAATTAGGCTAAAATATTTAAAAAAATATCAGTTCATCTTTTCACCATGAACCGAAAAATTAATTAACTTGGAAACAATAACTTTCAAATACCATAAACCCTTCCTATTAGAAGCAGGGGGTATTTTACCCGAACTCGAACTGTGTTATCAGGCATTGGGAGAACTCAACCACGACCGTTCAAATGTGGTGTGGGTATGCCATGCCTTCACGGGGTCGCAGGATGTGCAGGACTGGTGGCAGGGCTTGGTAGGTCGTGGAAAATTATTTGACCCCGACAAACATTTTATCATCTGCGTAAATGTATTGGGTTCGCATTATGGCAGTACAGGACCGCTTTCTATTAATCCCGAAACGGGCAAACCTTATTTTCACGACTTCCCCTTAATTACTATCCGAGATATTGTTAATTCCTTTGATATTTTGCGTGAATATTTGGGTATTGAAAAGATTTTTACCTGCATCGGTGGGTCGTTGGGCGGTCAGCAATGCGTAGAATGGGCAATTTCTCAACCCGATTTGATTGAAAATCTCATTCTCATCGCCACCAATGCACAACATTCACCTTGGGGAATTGCCTTCAACGAATCCCAAAGAATGTCGATAGAAGTGGACCCAACTTGGGAAGAAAGCCACGAAAAGGCGGGCATCAGAGGCATGATGGCGGCAAGAGCAACGGCATTAATTTCATACAGAAATTATGAGACTTATGGCGTAACCCAAGCCCGCAAAGACGAACCTCTGCACAAACCACAGCGAGCGGTAACTTATCAGCGTTATCAGGGTGAAAAATTGGCACAACGGTTTAATGCTTTCTCGTATTATGTACTCTCACAGGTGATGGATTCGCAAGATGTTGGGCGTGGTCGTGGGGGGGTAGTGGCGGCACTTTCGCAGGTGAAATCTCGTACTTTGGTGATGGGCATAAAGTCAGATGCTTTGTTTCCAATCAATGAGCAAGCATTTTTGGCAAAACATATTCCAGATTCTACCTTCCAGTCATTAGATTCTCTGTATGGACATGATGGCTTTTTGATAGAAAATGAACTCATCACAAAAGCCATAAAACTATGGCAAAAATTTGTAAGATTAGATGTCAATCCGATGTATGAGTTTTTTAAGGGATTGGAAAATAGAAAGATTTTGGAAGAGATATAACCCAAAGTTAAGGTAATACCTCAATCCACAATTTGAAAAGTATATGATGCCGTGCCGCCAATTACTGGAATAGTAGCAATGTCGTTACCTCTTTTTATTGTTCTGTTCATTGAGCCATCAACCAAATCTTTAAATAAATTTTCTAAAGGGCTACTATTTTTATTAAACATCGAATTGCGAAATTTAGAATTGAGAAACGAAAAATCTGCGGGTGTATTCGTCATGATTACTTTGAATTTTTCAATGCCCAAAGGTGGTGAAAACTTAGTAATTGAAAAACCTTTTTCTTTTCCTGACTCTACTCTTACTTCATTATATCCAAAACCTTTCGTTTCATCGGGTAAAATAATATTAATTTTGCCGTCGGGTTGAATATCTAAAAGGGTAAAATAAAAATCGCTATTACCCGTATTTTTAATAGTAATCCATCCTGACTGATTAAGAGAAAATGTCGGGTACGTCTCAATACTATCTCCCAAAAATACAGGCTGATGGTTTTGTAAAGTAACGTGTTTTAGATTTATTTGAGAAGAAAAATCAGGATTATTAATCTCTAATGAGCTTATCATTTTTGCTCTGGCAAAACCAATAACTGCTTCTATTACAGCACGTTGAATATTTTTGGCACTACTAATTTTATCATAAATATTTGCAGTAGCTACAATCTTAATTTCGATACTATCTTTTTTCTGGGAAATTTCTAAATCTGTATTTAGAGTATTTATGGAGATTAATTTGCTGGTTTTTAAGGCATCTTCCAATTGCTTATGGAGGTCCTGATTTTGGAAATAACCAAATCTTATTCCAATATCATATTTCCCAAAAGATTGCTCTGTTTGTTGAGCTAATAATTCTGTATCTTGCGAAGGTATTTTGCCTTCGTAAATATCAATAATTGATTCAAAACTATTTGAAGAAATCACTTTTGCTCTTGCTACTGTTTCATTTCCTTTATTTTTTGGCGAACCATTCGGTAGCAAATCAAATTTTGCCCCCTCAAATACATTAGATAAATAGCCACTGGTTACTTTAAAAATAACCTTTCCGTTTTCCATAATTCTTTTTACGGAATAAGTGGGTTCTTGTACAACATACTGACCATCAAATACTTGAAAATATTTATCTCCTTCGACGGTTGGCGTTTGGGCTTGTTTCATATCGTACATCGTATTGCTGATACTCGCAAACAAATGTTCGTAAGATGTTCCTTTCTTAATGCTCTCAAATGCTTTCGCAACTGCATAAGTCAATGACCCAATCGCTTTTCCTGCTTCGGTTTTTGTTTGATAATTTACCTGAGATGCCCTTGCGGCGGTAAACATGACAAATTTTCCGTGCGTTGGTGTGTTGTTTTTTAACTCAAAATAATCAGACACTTGACTGCTTGAAGCGGATATTTTCCCTATGTTTTGAATTAATAAAAGTGGGGCTTTGTATCCACGAATTTCTGCTTCCCCACGTGATGCTGTTCCTGAATGGCAAGAATCTAAAATTAAGAGAATATGCCCATCCTTACCAATTTTCGTCTTTAATTGACTAATCCAGTCATTGATTTCATCATCAATAATGTGCTTTTCAAAGCGATATTGTGGGTCTTTTAGTTCCGAAGGAGCATCGTAAGGGACAAGGGCTTCGTCCATACCGTCTTCTTCATCTCCGTTCAAATCTGTTACTTGTTGTCCGTGTCCCGAAAAATGAATAACAATTTTATCGCCATCATTTGCTAAAGAAATCAATTGAAAAAACTTGGCTTTAATACCCGTTTTTGTTGCCTCCGAATCCTTAATTGTCAGAATATTGGATTCCTTAAATTGTTGCCTTTTGAGCATTTCTTTCATTAAAAGCAAATCATCTAACGAAGCCAAACTCTTCCAACCACTATTGGTTTTATAATTACCAATGGCAATAATTAAGGCTCTTTTGTCATAATCAGCTCGTATGTTGTGTATAAAATTTATACTTAAAACAGTAATTATCAAATATTTACTGAATAAATTATTCTCAGAAAGTTTAAAAAT
>JANPGQ010000555.1:0-22485 GCA_031423975.1 Cytophagales bacterium
TTTAAAATAAAAAATATTTATATCCCCTTGAAAATATTATTTTTCGATGTTTTTCTTTCATAAATCCTATAAATGGGGGTTTTCGCTCTTAGATTTTTACATTTTCTTAATAAACCCTTGTTGTTCTTGCTAAAAAAATGTTGTTATTTTGTACTCAAATTTACCCATTCATTTTCTAACTAAATTCCAAATTTTCAATCATGAAGAAAATTATTACCACTAAGGTTGTTTTGAGAGCTATCTTCGCTCTTTTTATGACTATTTCAAGTGTACAAGTTTTCGCTCAGACTACTGCTGCTATTTCAGGTACTGTATTAGATGAGAAAGGCGAAGGCTTGCCAGGTGCGAATATAATTGCCATTCACGAACCAACGGGTTCAAGGTATGGTGCTGCTACTCGTGCCGACGGACGTTTCAACATCGTGAATATGCGTGTTGGTGGTCCTTACAAAGTAACTATCTCTTTTGTGGGTTACAAAGATGACGTGAAAACGGGCATTAATTTAACGCTTGGTCAAGACCAACGCATCAACTCAAAATTAGAGACTTCTCAGGCACAATTAGAAGAAGTCAAAGTTGTGGCGGCTCGTAGTGCAGTTATTAACTCAGGGCGTACTGGTGCAGCTACTACAATTGGCAACAACCAAGTTAGAACGCTCCCTACTCTAAACCGTTCATTGACAGACTTTGCTCGTTTAGACCCACGTTCATCGGGTGGTTTAAATTTTGCGGGTCGTAACGGTAATTACAACAACGTTACGGTTGATGGGGCGTTTTTCAACAACTCTTTCGGTTTGAGTTCAACTATTGGTGGGCAAGCAGGTGCTCAACCTATTTCAGTTGATGCTATTGACCAATTTCAAGTAAACATTGCTCCTTTTGATGTTCGTCAGGGTATGTCAACGGGTGCTAACGTAAACGTTGTTACAAAGGGTGGTACAAATGAATTGACTGGTTCAGTTTATGGTTTCAACCGTAGTCAAGACCTTACAGGAACTAAAGTAGGAAGTGTAGATTTATTGGATTCTTATCCAAAAGACAAAGGTTTTCCTACAGCTTTGAAAAGTAATACAACACAATTTGGTGGTCGTTTGGGTGGTGCAATTATCAAGAATAAATTATTCTTTTTTGCCAGTTATGAACAAGAAACTAAAACTGACCCAGGTACTGCTTTCCAACCAACTGTTACTGGAGTAGCATCTGACGTTACTACTTCAGCAGTAAACAAAGCTGACTTAGATAAATTAGCTTCTTTCTTGAAAGAAAAATTCCCAACTTATACTTTCGGAGATTATCAGAACTACGATAGATTAAATGAGAGTACAAAATTCAATGCTCGTATTGATTGGAATATTTCGGATAAGCACAAATTAACTTTAAAATACAACACCCTACGTTCTTCGTCAGACCAACCACCGAGTGGTAGAGGTGCAAGTAACCAACAGCTTCCTTTTCAAAGTTCATGGTATAGAATCGTAAATAATTTGGATTCTTACGTGGCTGATTTACAGTCTTCATTTGGTGGTAAAGTTGCTAACAATCTAAAGTTAGTTTACACACAATTACGTGATTCAAGACAGACTCCTTATTTGAATAGTCCTTTTCCATTAGTAGATATTCGTAACGGTGTGGGTACGCAGGTTTCTACTACTTTTGGTTATGAGCCATTTACAGCTGGCAACGTATTGGATACTGATGTTTTACAAATTTCAGACGATGTAACTTTGTATGCTGGTAAAAATGTGTTCACATTTGGTGCTGCTTACGAAGACAATCAGTACAGAAATGGTTTTGCTCCTGATTTTAACACTGGATATATATTTAAATCTTTTGATGATTTTTATACAAGTGTAAATACGGGTGTTTCCAATGCGGTTGAGTTCCGTCAAAGATGGTCAAATTCGGCTGATTTTCCTTATGCAAAATTGAGAGGAAATACCATTAGTGCTTATGCACAAGATGAAATTAACTTAGCCAAAGGATTCAAATTAACGGTTGGATTACGTGCCGATGGAACTTCTATTCCAGTTGAAATAAACAAGACAACTACCAATACATTTGTTCCAGGCTTTACTTTCCGTGATGGTGTAAAAACTGCCACTGATAAATTTCCTGATTTTACTGTATTATTTTCTCCAAGAGTTGGTTTTAACTGGGATGTAAATGAAGAGAAAAAAACTCAGATTCGTGGAGGTTTTGGTCTATTCTCAGGACGTGTACCTTACGTATGGTTATCTAATCAATTGTCAAATAATGGTGTATTATTTGGTTCACAAACCCTTCAGAGTACTACTGCTGTTGCGGGTCGTCCATTCACTGCAGATGTCCTTAAATACAAACCAGCGGTAGATTATAATAGCGTAATTCAACCAATATCTTACAATTTGAATGTTACTGACCCTAATTTTAAATTCCCACAAATTTTCAGAGCTAATTTAGCAATTGATAAGACATTAGGAAATGGTTGGTTAGCTACTTTTGAAGGAATCTATACGAAGGATATCAACGCTGTTACTGTTGAAAATATCAACTTACCAACTTCTTTAAGAAATGCTATTGGTGCTGATAATCGTCCAATTTTCTACAATGTGGGTACAAATGGATTTCCTTCCTCAAAATATAACCGTATTTATGGTTTAGTAGCCGCTGGAGGAACAACATTGCCAGCTAATCAATCAGCGACCGCACCTGATATTTCTGAAGCGATTTTGATTAAAAATACTAATAATGGATATAGTTATGCTTTGACAGGAACCATTGCCAAAACTTTTGAAAGTGGTCTTTTTGCCAGTTTATCATATACTTACACAGATTCACGTTCGGTGAATGATGGTGGTACAACTGCCATTGGTATTTGGAGTGGTCGTCCAGTTTCAGGAGACCCTAACGCCGATGTATTGTCGTATTCAAACTATTTACAGCGTCATAGAATTGTTGCCTTTGGTAGTTATAAGTTAAACTACGCAAAATGGGCTTCTACCACTTTTGGATTTAGTTATTCAGTAGGTCCAGCGGGTCGTTTCTCTTACGTTTATCAGGGAGATATGAACGGCGATGCTTTAACATCAAATGATTTGATTTATATTCCAAAAGATCAATCTGAAATTTTGTTAAGAAATATTCCAGCTACCTCAACGGCTCCGCTTTATACTGCGGCTCAACAGTGGACTGATTTAGATAATTATATCAAACAAGATTCTTATTTGAATTCACGTCGTGGACAATATGCAGAACGTAATGGTGGTGAATTGCCTTGGTCTGCTCAGTTTGACATTAAATTAATCCAAGATTTCTATATTAAAGTTGGTGGTAAGACCAATACTATTCAATTGTCATTCGATTTGTTTAACGCTGGAAACTACGCTACTCCAAACTGGGGAATTAACCAAGGAACGGTTCGTGCCAGTCTATTAAGTTTTGCTGCGTATGATAATGCAGTAGGTGTTGTAGCTCCTGGCTCTCAGCCTACGGGTAAGCCAGTGTTTACATTCCCTTATCGTTCAGGTTCAACACCATTGGCTGATTCTTACCAAAATGTTACGGGTTTGACTTCAAGATGGCAAGGACAAATTGGTATTCGTTATATATTCAACTAATATTCAATTGCAATCATAATACTAAAAATCCCGAATCGAAAGGTTCGGGATTTTTTTGTGTTTAGATTAAAAATAATAGTATGCTTGCATAACAAATAGAAAGATACGATATTGCAATAAATTGAGGCTTGGGGCTATCAGCTTTTGGCTATCAGCTTTATTATTTTAATAAAATACTCTCAAAATGAAAGCCGAAAGCCGAAAGCTGAAAGCATTAACTTTAATTAAACCATGAATTTCAACGAACCCATGCTCAGAGATGGAGCATTACAAGGAAAAACAATCGTAGTAACGGGCGGAGGCACTGGCTTAGGTCGCTCAATGACTAAATATTTTTTGCAATTAGGAGCAAACGTGGTCATTTGCTCACGCAAGATGCCCGTTTTGGAAGCCACGGCGGCTGAACTTACCGCAGAAACAGGTGGAAAAATTATTCCCGTAGCCTGTGATGCTCGTAATTATGAAGAAGTAGAAAACGTCTTGAAAGTGGCAATTGAGCATTTTGGAGCAGTTCATGGTTTAGTTAATAATGCCGCAGGAAACTTCATCAGCCCTACTGAAAAATTATCGCACAAGGCTTTTGATGTAGTAGTTGATATTGTTTTGAAAGGGACGTACAATTTCTCTTTGGCTTTCGGAAAATATTGGATTGCCGAGAAAATCAAAGGAACGGTAATGTCAATCGTTACCACTTACGCTTGGACGGGTTCGGGCTATGTTGTTCCTTCGGCTACAGCAAAGGCGGGCGTGCTGGCTTTGACTCGCTCGTTGGCAGTGGAGTGGGGTTCTAAATATGGTATTCGCTTCAATGCCATTGCCCCAGGACCATTCCCGACTGAGGGTGCATGGGAACGCCTTTTTCCTGCCGAAGCAATGGGTGAAGAATTAGCGACAAAATTAGCCCCAGAGAGTAGAATTCCCTTAAAAAGAGTGGGAGACCATCAAGAATTAGCCAATTTGGCGGCGTATCTAATGTCAGAATTTTCGGCTTATATTAACGGTGAAGTTATCACCATTGATGGCGGCGAGTGGCTCATGGGTGCAGGAGAATTTTCTGACTTAAATGAAATTTCAGATGAAAAATGGGATGTTATCGCTCGTGCGGTGAGGGGGAAGAAATAGTTTTTAGCGATGAACGTTGAGCAAGCACGTATTTGAGATTTGACAACTTTCAAAAATTTGTCAAATCTAATTAACGAATAAAAAACTCATTCCGAAGATTTAATTATTCTTTGGAATGAGTTTTTTATTTGTTGTAAAAGATAATTTTACAAGCAAAAAGGGATAATTTTACCCAACGAGATTACTCATTTACTCAATACCATTTCCCATGAAAATTACGAAAGAAGCCTTTGGGCGATTTACAGAATACGTCCTTACGAATCAAGAATCTGGTGAAGCCTTGTATGTGATTCCAGAATATGGGGGTATTATTCGCAAAATGACTTTGCAAAAAGAGGGTCATTTTCACAAAATTATTGACTGTGGAGATACCGAAGAACAAATTTTGGGAGATAGAGTAGCCTATCCTTCTGCTCATTTATTTCCTTGGGCAAACCGTATTCGGGATGGGAAATATGAGTTCCAAGGCACTCATCATCAATTACCTATCAACGAAATTCCTCTCAATAATGCCATTCATGGCTTAGTGGCTTTTGCAAAGTTTGAAGTAACTCAAGAGGAGATAAATGAGGATGAAGCTATACTGACTATTCAGTACGCTTATGAAGGTAAAGAACAAGGTTACCCCTACCCTTTTGATTTTGAAATCAAACATATTTTCAGTTCAGACGATGGACTTGTGATGACCTATACCATTAAAAATACGGGAAAAACTGATATGCCATTGGTGTTGGGTTGGCATCCCTATTTCAGAATTGATGATGAAAAAGCAGACGATTGGCATATCAGTATTCCTTCAAAATACAAATATTTGTCAGATGAACAAATGATTCCCAAAGGGCAAGAAGCCATTGATTTGAAGGCATTAAAGCCTATTGGAGAAAGTCAATTAGATAATGTTTTCAAGATAGAATCTTCAGTCAGAAGCATTACACAATTGAATTCTCCCGCAAGAAATTTGACTTTAAATGTATGGCAGGATGCTCAGAAAGGGCAATTTCTTTATACAGTAATATATATTCCACCTACCAGAGACCGCATTGCTATTGAACCTATGACGGGAAATACGGATGCCTTCAATTCAAGCGATGGATTATTGATTTTGGAAAGTGAGAATAGTTTGACTTTGAATTGTGGGGTTTATCTTTCGTAGCAGTTGGCTTTCGGCAGTCAGCTATCGGTTATTGGCAGTCGGCTTTCGGCAGTTGGCTATGGGCTGTCAATCTGCAACCGATTTCTGAAAGCCAAAAGCCGACTGCTGAAAGCCCTCTAAACTACCAAGGGCAAGGTGAAATAAAACGTACTCCCCACTTCCATTTCAGTATCAAACCAAATACTGCCTTTTGAATTATCAACTACCCATTTGGCTAAAGCTAAACCAACGCCTGTACCTTCAGCTTTTGTGGAGAAATCAAGCATGAAAATTTTGCTATGATGTTCCTTCAAAACGCCAGTTCCGTTGTCAGTTACGCTAAAAGTAACGGCTTCGATGCCTATTTCTACGTAAATTTTAATAGTCGGTTTGCGTTGTGGGGGAACGGATTGAATGGCATTTACCAACAAATTATTGATGATATTACCCGTTAGTTGGCGGTCACCATAAACCATGATAGCTCTTTGAGGAACATCTTTTAAAAGATTGATTTTCTTGTCTCCTAAAAATAAATTCGCCACTTTATTTACTTCATAAGCAAAATCAAAAATTTCACGCTTCGGAATGGGCAAGCGAGCAAAATCTGAGAACGAATTGGCAATGTATGAAAGGTTGTCAATCTGCCCTGTCAAAGATTCTATTTGGTCTTTTATTTGGGCGGTATCAATGGTTGCACCTCTCGAAATTTTGTGCTGCAATAATTGTAAGGACAACTTCATGGGTGTAAGCGGATTTTTGATTTCATGCACCACTTGCTTTGCCATTTGTTGCCAAGCCGACTGTTTGGTAGTATCTGCCAACGCCACTTTAGACTCCTCCAATTTTACCAACATATCGTTGTATGCCTTAATCAAAACGCCAATCTCATCATCCGACCGCCACGCAAGAGGTTCATTAGGTTTGCTCAAATCTATTTTTCGTAACTTATTGGTAATCAGTCGTAAAGGGACGGTTAAAACATTAGAAGCAAAGTATGAAAGTAACAATAAACCCAAGAATATGGTCGTAAAAGTATTCAATAATGAGCCAATTACCGCACTTACCTCTTGTTCATAAGCGGCATTAGAATCATAAAAAGGAATATTGACAATACCCGCCAATTTGCCATCGCTTGAATTCATTCCAATATAAGAACCCATAAAATTCAAGTTGCCAATGGTCTCTGGAATGATGGCTTTGTGTTCTTTTTCTTCAATAATTCTGATGTATGCCTCGGGATTTATATAGGTTGAAACAGCACCTGTTTCGTAGCCCAACAATTTATTTGCCGTGATTAAGTGTCCATTTACATCAAAAACACTAACATAATTTTTGGCATTGGCAGTCATACTTTTTAAGGTATCGGTCAAAAATTGCTTACTCATTTTGCCCTGAACGTATCTATCAACTGCTGGCATGAGGCTAAAACCTGCATTTTCGGTCTGACTGATGTACGATTGTTCTTGACTTTCCGAAAGTTTCGCCCCGATGATACTCAACGTAATACCGACTACCAAAATGAGTGGCAACAAGAAAGCCCCGTTGAGATAAATCTGAATTTTTGTGGCAAAATTTACATTCAATTTAGAAAATCCATAACGGATGGCATAAATCAAAATGATGATGATAATGGTTATTACCAAAATCAAAAACAAAAATGAAAAGTGCGAATAGATAGTAGCAAGGCTAACTTTTTCAGATGAAATCACAATTTTTCGCCCATTTTTATTGGAAATTGCTACGTGATTATATCCATTGTCAATGATGCCTTCTTCCGAAATCTGAATGCCTTCTACTAAACTCAAAGGCATTTTTCGCTCGTAATTGTAGCTCTTGCCTCCTGTTTTCACAATCTTCCCATTTTCATAGACGGCATAGCTATAATTGCCCGCTTCCAATTGTTCTTCGCCCGTGGTTGCCACCTCCGTGAGAGCGGCATCACGAGTAGCATCGCTCCGTTTGCGAAGGTCTAAAATAACGTAACCGATTGCTTTATTATCTTTACCAATCAAAGGGATAAAGTCTATATATTGCCGCTGATAGGCATTTGTAGCATCATTTACGAAGAAAATATTAGCATAACCAGTCTGATATTTCCCCACTTTATATTGCTGTTCAAAGGCTTGAAAACTCTGTGCATCTGATACATTATCCAAAGATTTCCCCCGAATATCAAAGGCTGAAACTTGGGTATCGTAATAATCAAAATGGCTATCCAATAGGTTTTGGCGGATGTAATTCTGCACTTGTTCACGGGGCAGAAGTGCCGATTTTATCAACTCTTTTATCATCGAATCTTTGGCAATGTCCACGTTGGCTTTGCTCAATTTGAATTCGCCAATTTCATCATTCTCTGCCAAAAATTTTCTGCCAAATTGCTGTTTTTGCGTAAAATCTTTTCTAATATCCTGATTATAAATCACATACGTCCCAACGGCTGCCGTTAATAAAGCTCCCGAAAATAAATAAATGGAAGTCTGATAACGAAAAGTATAGAGAAATCTGGGAAAATGGTTAAACAATAAAATCCCAACGTATAGGCAATGTAGAATAATGAGAAAGGGCGAAGATATTTGAAAAACTATCGTAATAAATAACCAAATGGCTAATCCAATCGCTAAGGCAAAAAATGCCCAAAGTTTAACCTTCCTATTCAGTTTAATAATGATGAATATTAAGAAATGCGTTGCCAAAAAATATACTATTGACACCAAAATGAAGGTTATTAATGACGATAATTTTAAGGCGTTATTTAAAAAATCAATACTCAATGAAATACTTAATTGATAATTTGATTTTTCGTAAATATTCACTAATTGAACATACAATCCGTAAAAAATCAAGCAACTCATTAGGATTAAAACTATGGATATGATTCTTTTGACGATATTTGGCACATGCATGAGCCAAAAATATCGTGTCATTTTGTAGTAATAATTCACTAAATAAATCAGTAATATAATGACTACTAATAGGTTAATCATCAAGTCGCCCAAAGAAGGAGCGATAAAAGATGAATCATAATATTTTTTATTAAAAAGGTCAGATTCGTAGAAAATAAAGGGAATATTGTAATAAAGCATGATGGCTCTAAGCAATAAAAAATAGCCCATTAATATCAAAAATGCTCGACCATAACGATGCGTTTTATTCAAAAACCAAATGATTGCTAATAGATATGCCACCAAGAAAAACATACTCAACATTCCTAATAAAATAACGTTGGCGGGAATTGACTGATTTTTGAGCGAGTCAGCTTTGATAGGTTTAACTGAAAACAAAAATTCCTTTGTATCCGAAAACATATTCAAATGCGTTGCCGCTGCAGGAGAAGTATCAATGTGGGCGGGGTCTGATATAAAAATATTAGGATTATACCCTGTTTTGAGATGGTCATTTTCCGATTCGTATTGACGGTATAATTCAATAATAGAGAATATCTCAAAATTGTCAGGAGAGGCAATAACTACCCTTCTATTGGATATAAATTTACCCTCAATAGAAGCCACTGATTTAACATTATAAGTACCTTCAACTAATTGATAATCAGGAACAAACCGAGAATCTGACCAAAAAATTGGTCTGCCATTTTTAAAGATAAAGTACGGATGAATTGTGGGGATTTTGAGGTGCGAAAAAGTAGTATCTTTTGACTGCGAAACCAAAGTAACGACCTTTGCCAAATCTTCATTTGAGGCTTTTATTTCATCGTTAATTTTTGTCTGAACGTCATATAAATACTTATCCTCGGTGGCACTCAAAGGACCTTTTTCAGTGAGGATATATAGCAAAAAAGCCAACCCAAACGTAGCTAAAGCCAGGATTAAGAAGATATTTTTTTTTAAAAAAATCAGTTTTAGTAAGGAAGTAAATCGTTGGTTCATTCAGGGGTTAGGAGTTAATTGTTCTCACAAATTAATGAATCAAAATCCGTACCACTTTATCTATTACATTGATAATCAGTATTTTATCTTAAATAAATCCTCAAAAGTGGTCGTTAAACAAAGATACTGCCTTTTAAATGATTGAGAATGCTTTTTTACAAAAAATACGAAACCAATTCTTCCCATTCTTCCTCCAAAGAAACATCTGGCATTTTAGACTTTGCTCGTCTATACCAGTAGTTTGCATTCCAATCATCCCCCTCTTTTCTGTGTATATACGCATGGAGTAAGTCATAATCACGCACGCCTTCCTGCGACTGTGCTACGTTATGTGCTGCCTCCCAATCACCTTTGGCATCATACCACAGAGCTTCTGCTATTTCTGAAATCCCCGCTGGAGGGATTTTATTTTTCAGACTATCTTTAAATTCTTGAATTTGCATGATTATTTTTTCATCAATTTTGAAGGTTGAATTTAACGGAAAATAATTTATACTAAAATTCTAAATCGAGGATTTATTGTGATTATTATCAAAATTCATAAATTGCATAAAATACTAATGTCCCTAATCAAAAACAACATGAAGAAATATTACCTCCTTCTCTTAATTTCTATCTTTTTCATGAGCTTTATTAATTCCGAAATCGACTTTTACCAAGCTCAGTTACGCTTTCCACGTGTGCGTGAGGCCCTAAAAACAAAAGGTAAAACAGTAGATGAAATACTGATTTCAAAGGAAATCAGTACCACTAATTTTGAGGTTTTTTTTAGGGCTTTCAAAAAGGAACAAAAATTTGAAGTATGGGCAAAAAACAAAGGAGAAATTACTTTTAAACTCTTGAAAACCTACGATTTTTGTGCCTCAACGGGTATCTTAGGTCCTAAACGCCGTTCGGGAGACCGACAAATGCCCGAGGGTTTTTATACCATTGATGCCTTTAATCCAACCAGCAATTATTACCTCTCATTCCGTATCAGTTATCCCAATGCTTCAGATAAAAAATTTGCTGACCAACTCAATCCTGGTGATAATATTTTTGTGCATGGCTCATGTATTTCCATCGGTTGTATTCCCATTGGCGATGATAATATCAAGGAGGTTTACCTTTGGGCAGTCCGTGCAAAGGGCGGTGAGCAGGAAATTCCAATCCATATTTTTCCGATGAAAATGACGGAGGAAAATTACACTACTTTGAAAACAGAATATGCTTCCAATCCACAATTATTAGAATTTTGGTCATGGTTAAAACCTGGCTTTGATGACTTTGAACAGAGAAATATTGTACCCAATGTAACGGTGGATGATACAGGGAAATATGTAATTAATGGTTCACGGTAAAAGGTGAACGATAAACGGTTGTAAATGACAACTCTTTTCAGAAGGCTTCCTTATTTTTGGGGAAGCTTTCTTTTTTAAGACATTATGGCATAATAGAAATATACAATTTCAAAACAAAAATATTATTAATCTATTAGTTATCAAGTATTTACACCTAAAAATCATTCTATATAAATTATTCTATATTTACTAAAACAGTCATATTGTCTTCTTTTTCATCATGGTACAAGTTTTGACTATTATATTTTACACAGAATAATAATCCAACAACTGCACATAATCATGGAAAAGAAAATTGTAATTCCGAGAGAAATTTTAGCCAATATAGATTTCAATAATACCCTTAACGGTGGACGTAGTGAGCCTAAAATTGAGGTAAATCAAACTGATAATTCTTACGAAGTTTTAGTAAGAGTAGCTGGCTTAGAAGCCGACCATCTACGGATGGATATTGACGAAAACCGTTTGTGGTTATATGCCCTCCAGCCAGTGTTGAAGACAGCCGAACAAGACATTGCCGAGAATTATGTTCCGCAAACCATTGGACAATTAATGTTACCAAACTTTGTGGATGTTGATAATATTTCAGCTCGTTATCACAACCATCAATGGAAAATTGTAATGCCTTTTGATGATAATCGGAAAGGGTTTAAGAAACAGATTGAGGTGGAGTTTTAGGGATTAGACCAATTGGGATTAGGTAATTGGGAATTGGGCGATTAGGGATAAAGTTTTTCTAATCACCAATTACTAATCACAAACAAAAAAAAAGCCTTAAATTGTGGAAATTTAAAACACAATCATCTTTCCTCATGAAATTTACTCAACAAATTTGTTTAGCATTTTTAGTATTGCTCAATACAACCATTTTTGCCCAAAAAGCCCCTAAAAAGCCCATGAATAGCGATTTTCACCTTTTAGTGGGTACTTATACCACAGGAAAAAGTGAAGGAATTTATGTTTATAAATTCAATATCAAAACGGGTGATTTCACGCCTGAAAGCGTTGCTAAAAACGTTAAAAACCCTTCTTTTTTAGCCATTTCGCCTAACGAAAAATATGTTTATTCTGCGGGTGAAACCGATAAACAAGGCTCTGTTCATTCTTTTGCTTTTGATAAAAAATTGGGTATTTTGACACAACTAAATACGCAATCTGCCAACGGAAATTACCCTTGCCACGTAGAAATTGATAAAACTGGAAAATGGTTATTTGCTGGAAATTACGGAGCTGGAAATTTATCTGTTTTTCCAGTTGAAGCTAATGGAAGTTTAGGAAAAGCCACCCAAACCATTCAGCACGAAGGCAAAAGTATCAATCCTGGCAATCAAGAAGGACCTCATGTTCATTCTATCAATATTGCCCCTAACAACTTGGATGTATTTGTGCCAGATTTGGGAATTGATAAAATAATGACCTACTCTTTGGATACTAAAACGGGTAAACTATCGGCTGGAAATATCCCTTTCACTAAGATGAAAGATGGCTCTGGACCCCGACACTTTGCCTTTCATCCCAACGGAAAATTTGCGTATTGCATTCAAGAAATTTCGGGTGAAGTAGTGGCTTTTAATTATAAAAAGGGGACTTTAACGGAAATACAAACCATTTCTACAAAACCTGCCGATTTGAAAGGTGACTTGAATTGTGCCGATATTCACATTTCGCCAGATGGCAAATTTTTGTATGGCTCAAATCGTGTACATGATAGTTTAGTAATATACGAAGTGGATGCTAAAACTGGCAAATTGACTTATGTGGCACATCAGTCTGTTTTGGGTAAAAAACCAAGAAATTTCATGATTGACCCAACGGGAAAATTTGTGTTAGTGGCAAATCAAGACAGCGATAATATCGTGATTTTCAAGCGTGATGCCGTGAAAGGAACACTTACGCCTACGGGAAAAGAAATTGCTGTACCTAATCCTGTTTGTTTGAAAATGATAAGTTTTTAGAATAGTGATGAATTGAGCGGGGTGCGTAACCTGATGAACGATGAGTTGTCCTCTTAGAAAAACTTATAACTCATCAGGTTACGCACCCCGTTTAATTCATCACTCTTAAAAACTTAATCTTCCAATTTCACATGACCCCAGTTTTCTCCCGAGCGGATACGATTGAGTTGTGTATGGGTAATGCCAAATTGTTTGGCTATCATTTTCAAACGATTTTTTTCTGACCTTAGCATTTTCTTAATCATAATCACCTTGCTTTCAGTCAGTTTGTAGTTTTTGGTACGTTTCGGAATCACCCTTTCTAATACCGCAGGGTTATCTCGATTATGAATGGTCATTTCTTCCCGAGTCGCCCACCTGATATTTTCCCAATAATTATTGAGTTTATCATGGTCGAGATGGAGGACAAATTTTTTATCTTCGCTATCTTTCGGAAGAAAAAATTCAGCTACCAATTTATGAATGTATCTGTTCAAAGATTTTTTATCTTTTGTTCTGATATTCAAAGATTTGTAGCCTTGTATTTTTGAACCATTAATTATTTCACCATTCAATGTATCATTCTGAAAACTTCTGATACGTCCATAATTAGAAACCTTATACAATGGCGGATTTTCAACTTCTGGGAAAGGGATTTCCACCCATTTCTCGTTCCAGAAACTTGCATTATTTTTTTTCGTTACCAATCCTGATTTTTTCTCCGTCATTCCAATAGCCTTTGTGAATAATAATAACCTAAAACCAAACAACGTGTTGTCTTTTATGTTTGTTTAAAAAAAAATAAAAAACTTTCGGTTGGTATATACGTTTATAAAATCGACAATAAATAATTAATCGTTTAATTTTCTTACAATCAGTGCATCATATTATCAAATGTTAAATTATTTCATAAATTCTACATTCTCCTACTCCTAAAATTTCTTCAGAGAAGTTATTTTCCAAATCGGTAGTATAGTAATTTACTAAGTTTTTCTGCTTCAAAATTGCTGTTAATGCTGAGTCTTCAAGGGCTTGTTCTGTATCTAAATTTACTACAAAAATATAGGTTGGGTTTTCCGTTTGTGTCCAAGCAATCACCTTCTTTTTGCCCATAATATCAGGCTCTATCAACCATTTGGTTACTTGATTTTCAATGCTCTGGCTTGTTGTTTCAGCAATGTTTTTTAGTGTTTCCAAATTATGAAAAAGCCCACCATTTTGTCCCCATTGATATTTTCCGTATGTAGCATTTTTGCCCTCTGACAATTGAAAAACGTACAATTTTGTATAATGTTCATTGGGTGATGGCTCTGGATGTGGATCCCGTTGTTCAAAACCCAATGCCATATACGAAGGCATATCCGTTAAGAATAATCCGATAAACATCCTGATTTCATTACCTTTTAGATAAAATAAATCAAAACGTGGGTCGTCTTTATCGGCGGTCATAATGGTAAAATTTGGGGCAAATTTTCTACTTTTTATCAATTGATGATACCTTGCAAAAGAAGAAATAAATTGCTGAGTGCCGACCACCATCGACTGTAAATCTCCCAAGGTTGTATCCGTATCTGATGCCTCTAAGTGGTCTTCTTCTACGCCATACGCCATCACATTTGGGGGTGCTAAAAAACTCTCGGCAAAATAACCAAATGATGGTTTTTGCTGCTGAATTACATTTTTAATGTACTTGTGAATATCATAGTAATTATCTATTAATGAGGAGTTTACATCAGGATTCATCTGTACGTGTGACATATCCCCTCGCATAAAATCAAAGCCATAATCGTTGGCAAAGCCAAGGTATTTCATAGCCATATATTCCCAAACTTCACACCGAGGTTTACTAAAATCAATCTCCCAATTAATATTATCATCTTTACTTTCGTACAATTTTACCCTTGCCAACGGACCAAAAACTCTTGACATCGGTTCGGGTTTTGTGATGATGTAATCCCGCCAAACTCTACCATCATCATCAACCGTTTTTGCTTCTTCACGGTTATCTACTTCCAAACCTCTATATGGTGGTGCCATCGTAGCAGGAACTGGCTCATAACCTTTATAAAACAAATGATTGATGAGTTGATTTCTCCGTTGGTTTCGCCCTTGCAGGTCATTTTTATCACCAAAAAGAAAATTCAATCTAATTTCTTCGGAATAAATATTATTATCAAAAAATTCTTCTTTTCGTCTTGGATAATATTCAGAAATAGTTCCTCCGTTTTCATACAAAAAATCCATAATACGCTCTTGGACTTTCTCGTGTAGGTTTCCAGAATGGTCAATAATTTCAAATTCACGGCGTTGCAGCCACTCAAAAAACTGTGGGTTTGCCAGTGCAATTTCTGAATATCGGTCGGTATGCGGAATTACGTCCATGCCCACCGTTTTACCCATCAAATGCAAGATATTCGTAACCACTTTCAACTGTTTTTCAACGGTATCAAGGTGCGGAAATGTAAGGGCTAATTCAGCATCAAAAAATTCGGGGTTAATATTCCAACTCGCTATGCCATAGAGACTTGCAACCACGCCGCATTCCCAAATAGGCAATAAATGAACGGATGATTGAGTTTTAGGTAAAGTGAGGACATATTTGATTACATTCCAAAAACTCCCAATCGTGCGGACGTTAATACCAACCATATTAACAGTTTTTATCCACGAAGCATCGGGGTTAATCTGCACGGGACTTTCAACGGAGTTCATGGGATTGAGAACCGCAAAAAAAGCGGATTGTCCAAAGCGTTTTTCTAAAATGTACGCCAACTGTACCGCTGGCATCTGCACGGCTTGTTCTGGAAGTAGGTTAGGGATAAATGATTGCCGTTGGGCGACGTAGTCATTTATTGCCGTCTGCTGATTGTTCGCCCAATACTGACGAAAACCCTCATACGAGTCAGGAATATTCATAAATTGTTTTATAAAAATGGTATTAAAAAATTTGAAACTTATTCAGTCTCAAAAATTGTTTAAAAGTATAACAAAATATCGAAATTTTTAAATTTTTTGTATGAAAACATTAATAATGGGTGCATCTACCAATCCAGAACGATATGCCTACAAAGCCGCCAATAGCCTATTAAATCATGGTCATGAAATTGAAATGGTAGGGCAAAAGGAAGGAGAAATTATGGGAAATAAAATTCATACCGATTATCCCGATTTAGCAGAAATAGATACCATAACCATGTACATTGGGGCGAAGAATCAGTCGAGTTTATACGATTATATTTTGAAGCAAAAACCTCGCAGAATTATCTTCAATCCAGGAGCAGAAAACCCTGAGTTTGAAGAAATGGCACAGGCAAAAGGGATTGAAACGGAAGAGGCTTGTACGCTGGTTTTGTTGGCAACGGGGCAGTATTAGGAGTATGGTTATAGGATACTGGAAAATTAGTTATTGGGAAACATAACCAGTAACCAGTTCCCCAATAACCAATATTCAAATCAAAACTTAGCCGCTTTAATCCATGTTAAATCCTCATTTACAGAGTCTATGGGCATTTTGCCTTGATAAGATTCTTGCTCGATGATATACTCCGTTGTGCCTCCGTATTTGGCTGCTAATTTTAAAACATCTGCTACTCCTACAATTCCCGTTCCTAAAATGGTGCTTTCGTAATGCTCATTTTCTCCTTTGATTTCATCTTTTACGTGCATCAATTCAAAACGATTTGGGTATTGTTTCAAGAGTTCAATTGGGCGACCGCCACCGTTGTACATATTGCCAATATCCAATTGTTGAGCCACTAAATTGGGGTCGGTATTTTGCAAAATAATATCAAAAACTTTCACGCTTGTGAGGCGAAGGCTAAATTCAAAATCGTGGTTGTGATAGCCAAATTTCATGCCCGATTTTTTACACAATTCACCTGATTTATTGAATACTTCCATAAAACGTTTACAGTCATCGAAATTTTTACGAAGACTAACATCCAGCCAAGGGCTAACTACGTATTTTTGCCCTAAAATAGCGGCATCTTCAACCGTTTTTTTCCAAGTGTCAGTGAAATCATTTTTAGCGGCATCCCAGTGTTGTCCACCCATTACGGTATGTCCGCTACGCATTACCAATCCTAAATCATCAATAATTTTACGAAATTCTTTAGGTTGGAAACCGTAAAATTTTCCATCAACATAGTTGGCGTGTTCAACGTTTTTATAGCCCATTTCTGCTACCTTTTTCATGGTAGCAATGGGGTCTTTTTTCATTTCGTCACGGACAGAATAGAGTTGTAAGCCAATATTTTTGGCATTTTTTGCACTCGCAAAGAGCGAATTTGAAGTGAATAGTGCCGTTCCAGCCAAAGCCGAAGTTTGGAGGAATGAGCGTCGAGATAGTATTTGAGTCATGTTTTGAAGTGTTTGCTTTACCATTTAAACAAGAAGACTTTAGTATCAATTTATACTCATATACTTTCTTTAATCAACTCAATTTTACAAGACCCAACTTCTCTCCTTCCGCAATCACAAAAGGCAATCCAGATTCAAGTGTATTTTCAATAATGCCTTCTAAAATAGCCTCTCTGACAGCTATTTTAAGGATTCCAACTTCTTTGGATGGTTGCAAGCCAAAGGTTTCCATAATCATTTCGCCCGTAATCACTGGCTGAAATTGACGGAGCTTATCACTGGCTTCTACTTCTTTCAATTTCTCTTCCACAATATCAAAATTACGAAGATAACGCTTTACCTTTTCCCCGTTTTTAGAAGTAATATCGGCTCGGCAAAGAATCATTAAGCCTTCCAAATCTTCGCCTGCTTCAAACAATAAACGTCTCAAAGCGGAGTCAGTAATTATCTCTTTCGAGAGGGCAATCGGGCGTAAATGTAACCTCACGAGAGAACGCACAAAACGCATTTTTTCATTCAAGGGCAAACGCATATTTGTGAAGATAGTTTTCACCCATTTTGCTCCCATTTCTTCGTGTCCGTGAAAAGTCCAGCCTTTTTTCTTGTCAAAACGTTTGGTGGCTGGCTTGGCAATATCGTGCAAAATTGCTGCCCAACGAATCCATAAATCATCAGTTTTTTGGGAAGCATTATCTAATACTTGAAGCGTATGATAGAAATTATCTTTGTGTCCTTTCCCTTCTTCGGTTTCAACGCCTTTTAGCTTGATAAATTCAGGGAATATTTTTGCTAATAGACCACAAGAATCAAGCAACAGAAAGCCGTAAGAGGGTTTTTTGGAAAGAATAATTTTATTTAATTCGTCCGTAATTCTTTCTTTCGAGATAATATCAATCCGTTCTTTTTCAATGATTAAGGCATCAAAAGTATCGGGGTGAATATCAAAGTTTAGTTGGGTGGCAAAGCGGACGGCTCGCATCATTCGCAAGGGGTCATCCGAAAACGTAATGGCGGGTTCAAGTGGCGTTCTAATGATTTTTCGACGAATATCGCCCAAGCCATCAAAAGGGTCCATAAGTTCACCAAAATCGCTGTCATTTAGTGAAATAGCCATCGCATTGATGGTGAAGTCTCTACGATTTTGGTCGTCTTCGAGCGTACCATCTTCCACGATTGGTTTGCGTGAATCTCGTTGGTATGACTCTCGTCTTGCCCCTACAAACTCTACTTCCCAATCGTCAATTTTCAACTGTGCCGTTCCAAAATTCTTGAAGACCGAAAGGTGAACTTCATTTCGCCCAGAGTTTTTAGCCACCAATTCTGCCAATTCCACCCCAGAGCCTACACACACGATGTCTATGTCCTTGGAAGGGCGGTTCAAAATCAAATCTCGCACGAAACCACCCACCACAAAGGCTCTAACATTCAACTGTTTAGCCGAATCAGAAACCAATTTAAAAATGGGATTTGTATGTAATGTATCTGTAAAATTCATAATTTATACTGTCCAGGAGTATAAAACATCTGGACAAAAATCTAAGGCAGCAGGCTTAATTATTCCATCATAATCTCTCATGGTAATTAAATTATCCCAGCATAAAGTTCTTCCAACTTCATCAAGCCTAACTTTATTGAAAATTGATTTATCTAATAATTTAGCATACACAAATTGAGGCTTTTCTTGGTATTCTTGAAGAAAATTAGAAAAATCAATAGTCTTCGATTCGCCCGTAGTCCATTGACATTGAACCTTATAGGGTTCTACTGATAATATTTGTGTAATTCTTGGTAACATTTTATTCCAACGGTTTTATTTTGAAAAATGAAGCTTGTTCTTGCTGTAATTCTAAATAATTTTCCATTAATTCTTCTTTGTGTAATTCCGCCTAAGCCTGTACTAAACGGCTTTGCTTTCTTGGTAAATCTCCAATAATAATATTACAGGTTTCGATTGAAAACATAGCCTCTTCATCTCCATATTCGGCATGAAAATGTGGGGGCAAATGGTCTTTTGCGTACATATAAATGATAATTCCGAAAAATCGGCTGATCTCTGGCATAATAAAAACAGTTTTATTTTCTAATAAATTCAAACTCACCACCCAAGCCCAATTTTACAATCTGTGAGGGTTGTGGATTCTTATTTTCTCCTTTGGGGTTATGCAAAATATAGTCCACACCGCTAATAATTTCGGGTGAAATATCGTCAAATTTCAAGGGCGAAGGTTGTCCAGAAATGTTAGCCGAAGTCGAGATTATTCCCCTTTCAAATTTATAAACCAAGCCTTTGCAAAACTCATCTTTTACTAAACGAATGGCAATTGAACCGTCTGCTCCCATCAATTTGGCGGGTAAAGATTTTCCTTGTGGATAAATAACGGTCAAAGGTTTTTCGGCAAATTCTACCAAATTCCAAGCAATTTCTGGCACTTCTACCACGTACTCAGAAAGTTGTTCAATTTTAGAAATCAAAACGATAAACAACTTATTATCAGAACGTTGCTTCAACTCAATAATTTTATCAAGAGCCTTTTCATTGCGGGCATCACAGCCCAATCCCCAGATAGTATCGGAAGGGTAAAGAAGAATATCGCCTTTGCGAAGATGTTGGAGTGCTTCGTGGTACACGGTGTTTTGTTGATTATTTGAGGTGCAAATTTAAGGCTTTTTTTTCGGTAAACGGTAAAGGGTGAACGGTAAACGGGCTTAGTGGATAGACTATATGGTTTTAGAGCCATTACTAATTTTCAAATTACCAAAAACCTAATCCCTTATTTCGCCCCTTGAATCATACCCGATTTTTCTTTTTGATAGGATAGTTTCTTAATATAAAAAACTTCTTTATTGGGTTCATCTGAACGTCTATTATCTATTTTACGAGTTCCCCAAGCCACAAAATTTTGGTCGTACCAAGCCGCTACATTAACGTCTTCATCGGGTTTTGAATTGGCATCTGGTTTTATTTCAAAAAACTCTTTTTCGCCCACGTGTTCGTTCCCTTGAATTTGCTGTAAATTGACCTTTCCTTTCTTCAAAAATGCCAAAATCCATTTATCGTCCAATTTTGAAACTTGGATTTGTTCCACCAAATCATCCGTTTCCAAATTATCCATTACCAAGGCATTATCCCACAGAATTTTACCCGTTTTGTCAAACTCACAAATCACAGCGTGCGTAAAATGATATTGCTCTTGATAATTTTTATTGGTAGCACGATTTACAAAAGGAGAACTCAAAACGGCAGAAGTATTATTAGGCTGAGAATAATAAATTTCTGCCAATAAAAGTGACCCCTTTTCAGTCTCTATCAGATTGTGAACCAATAACTTATAGCTAAAATTAGGATCTTTACCTTCCTTCTTTTTCTGTTCAATTTTCTCCTTCATTTTCTCCTGACGCTTAGGCGACATGAAGGCAAAAAAGTTTTTTAAATCCCCAAATTTAATAATACTTGTGCCTTTTTCGATGCCCTCCTCCAAGCGTGTGAGGTACAAACCTTTAGAAAATTCATTACAATTATTAGAAAAATTACCCACCAAAAGCGTCTCTTTATCGTTGAGTGGCAACATTTTTCCACTGATAAAACTTAGGCTGTTTCCGTTCTCATCGGGGACGTGTAAGGTACGCAAAGATTTGCCTTCCAAAGAATAACTCTGAATTGCCAAACCGCAAGTACCCTTCCGCCTTTCTTTCACGATTACATTTACCTCATTTCGTTTATCATCAACCTCTAAGCCGTTAATTTCTAAATGGTCATCGTACAATCCATGTAAAACCGTTCCTTTTTTATGGAAAAATGAGAATGAAATAACAATGGGTTTATCGGAATAAGTACCGCCCAAAAAGGCATTATTTTCTAAGACTTTAAAGAATTCAATATCCACAGTTCCTAATAAATCACCTTTGAATTCATCAATTTCGCCATGTTCTAAATCCAAACGAATAATATTAATTTTGGGCGATTCGGGTTCGGCAAAAAGCCAGAAAAGGTAGTTTTCGTTTTGGTAAGAAATCACGGATTCGTAACCTTTTTCTATCTCAAAAACGGTTTGCCAACGTTCCTTCAAATTTTCATCGTAACGGCAAAACGTCCAATTATTCCCACTTTTATTAAAATATCCCTCCTTTTCCAAGGTCAATAACATTCCTTTCTTCGCCAAAGGCAAGACCGAAATATGCTCCGTAAATTTAGAATCCTTCAACAATTCCACCTGTGCCACTTGGTTGAGTTGAGCGAAGGTAAGATTTGAAAAAATACAGAGGATAAATATTTTGAATGTACGTTTCATTGGTAAAAATTTCGTTGAAGGAACATTTAAGGAAACTGATGTTCTTGGGAAATAAAATTAGTTAAATTTGTGGGTAAATAAAATAGAAAGCTCAAACACCATGACACAAATAGAAGTTTTAAATGGTTTTGAATCATTAAGCCCCAAGCAACGGTTAATGGTTGCCAAAAAGATTCAGACTAAAATGTCTGATGAACTTTTTGCTGATTTGGATATGGAATTGCCCGATATTGATATGTCTGAGTCCAAAATAATGAAAGAAGTTAAAGCTGTTAGAACTTTAGAGCAAGCATTTGAAGCAAATCATCAGAAGGCAAATGAGTTTATCGAAAAAGTAAAATTATCATTCTGAATTATCATAGAAATTTCTTATTTTTGTATAAGCTAATTTAACCATAATGCCACAAATTAAAGTCATAATTGAGAACGATAATTTCAAAAAACTCCACCAAGCAGATTTGTTTATCAATAGCTCAGTTGTGGAACTTTCACAAGAAGACGACCGTGCTTTTAGTGAGTTTCTTAAAAATAAAAAGAAAGAGAAAGATTTGGCGAATGTGCGATAAAAACACACAATTACCCATAAAAAAGTGGTCGCCCATAAATCGACCACTTTTTTATTTTTATCTTTGGGGGGAAATTTTAAAATCTTTTGTTTAAGTACCATAAGTAAGTCCAAATTCACTTAAATATATGTTTATGAAAGTTTAAATCACCTGATGCTACATAAATCAAGTAATGATCATCATTTCAAATGACTACCATTTTGAAAATTAATATTTTCTAAAGAAACCATACATTTTTATATAAAAGAAAATATTTCTTTCAT
>JANPGQ010000556.1:0-3460 GCA_031423975.1 Cytophagales bacterium
GTTCAGTTTTTTAAAGGCTTTTAAAACATTCGATTCTTTGAAGGTTTCTAAAATCTGACTTTCAGTTATTTTTTCTTTGTTTGATAATAGATAAAGTGTAACAGTAACAATGTCGCCACCCTTTTTGTTGATTGCTTTTCGTATTTCAGCATTTATTGAAAGCATTTTATCTTCGCCCTTGATTGGGGCAAGGTTTCTTCCTTCAATTTTAAAGTTGTCGATGAAGCCTGAAACGATGATGTCGCCCCATTTTCCTTCAATATGTTTTGAATTTGGAATACGCAGATGGTAAGTCCAAGCACCTTTACCTGATTGGTACTTTAATTCAAGTTTTTCGTCTTTTATGATGTACTCCATTTATTGTAGGGTTATGTTTTAGCCTTTCCGCTAACTCTTCACTTGAAAAACGACATTATGAACTGGTATATTCTTTAAATCTTCAAAATCAAACCATCGTAAATCACTAATAATCTGTTCTTCCATTTCGGGGTCAATGCCTTTTTTAGGGATTCCGCTAATAATTTTTACTTCGTAAAATAACTCAATGGCATGAAGTGGTGGACTTACAAACTCGTTAACAGTAAAGAATTTACCAACTGATATTTCAGTATTTGTTTCTTCCAAAAATTCTCTTTTCAAACATTCTTCAATGGTTTCCCCAAATTGTAAACCGCCTCCTGGTGGACACCAAAAGTCGGAGTTTTCTCTAACGCCAATATGATTGAGCAATAATATCCTTCCATCCTGCACGCAAATTCCGCATACTCGAATTCGTATGCGATTTCCGTATTGTTGGTGAACTCGGTTCACGGTTAATGGTGAAGGGTAAACGGATGAGGTACTTAAGTTGTCTTCCAAATTCGTATATTTTTTAAAATGATTATTCTTTTCGTAGTCCAACCGTTCACCTTTTACCGTTCACCCTGTACCGACAAGAATTGCATATTATACAAATCAGCATACCAACCATCTTTTTCCAAAAGTTCCTCATGCGTTCCAGATTCCTTAATTTCGCCTTTATCTAATACCATGATTTTACTGGCATTTTGTATGGTTGAAAGTCTATGAGCAATCACAATGGCGGTGCGTCCTTTCATTTATTTGGCAATGGCATTTTGTATCATTTCCTCGGTTTCAGTATCTACAGATGATGTTGCTTCATCCAACACAATCACCTTCGGGTTATGCACCAACGCCCGCACAAAAGAGATTAATTGACGTTGCCCAACGGACAGGGTTGCTCCACGTTCCATCACATTATAGTCGTAACCATCGGGTAATCTTTCAATGAAATCATTTGCCCCAACCAATTTAGCAGCCTCAATAACTTTTTCTCTGGTGATACGTTTGTCGCCCAAGGTAATATTATTTTCGATGGTATCTGAAAACAAGAAAACATCCTGCAAAACAACGCCAATTTGTCGGCGGAGACTGTCTAAATCGTATTCTTGAAGATTGATATCGTCAATAAAAATATTGCCTTTATTGATGTCATAGAAGCGACTCAAAAGATTAACGGTTGAAGATTTTCCTGCCCCTGTAGCACCCACCATCGCAATGGTTTCACCTTGTTTTACGTGGAAAGAAATATTTTTTAATACGTATTCTTCATTATTATAGGCAAACCAAACATTCTCAAAACGAACGTCTCCTTTCAAGTTATCTGCTTTTTTAGTGCCATCATTTACTACATAATCATCTGAATCTAAGAGTTTTATGATTCTTTCGGTTGAAACAATTCCCATTTGTAAAGTATTGAAACGGTCGGCGAGGAAACGGATGGGGCGGAAGAACAAATTCATAAACATAATAAATGCCGTGAGTGTACCCAAAGTCATGTCGTGATGCAAGATTTGTTTTGAACCAAACCACACAATCAAACCCGTACCAGCCGCCAAAATAACGTCGGCCACAGGATAATAAACTGAATAGGCAAAGATGGATTTAATGTTGGCATCACGGTGTACTTCGTTGATTTTGAGGAATTTATCGTATTCTCCTTTCTCAGCATTGAAAATCTGTACGATGTTCATACCCGTAATATGTTCCTGTACGAAAGAATTGAGATTGGCAACGGCAAGACGTACTTCATTAAATGATTTTTTGATATATTCCTTAAACATGTACGTGGACGTAACCATAAAAGGCACGGTACAGAGGCAAATCAAAGTCAGTCGCCAGTCGGTATAAAACATTACTCCCGTAATGAGAACTAACTGCAAAATATCTCCAGCAATGGCGGCTAAACCTTCCGAAAAAACATCATTGAGCGTTTCAATATCTGACACCGTGCGAGTTACCAAGCGACCAATGGGCGTATCGTCAAAGAATTTTAGGCGAAGATGGAGAATTTTGGCATACAAAGTGACCCGAATATCACGGATGACAGTTTGTCCCAGCCAGCCAGCATTAAAGGCACTAACAAATTGAAGAAAACCCTGCAAAAGTAGCACCACAATCATGGCAAAGAGCATTTGAGCCAGCTTTGGATAATTGCCCGTCGAGATGTAATTGTCTATGGTATAGCGAATTAGCAAAGGATTGAGCGGCACCACGCAAGCCGAAATCATGATGAGAGCCACCAGCGACCAAAACCGCAAACGGTAAGGTTTCAAGAAACTATAAATTCGAGAGAGTATTTGTACGTCAAATATTTGACCGCTTTTTTCTTCTTTTTTCAATTTGAGCAATAATTGGTTTGTATCTTCAAAATTAACATAAGAATTTGGGAAATGGTTTGGAAAACAAAAAATCCTGCAAGAACAAACTCATAGGATTCTATATGAAAACAAGGATTATAAAAGCCAAAAATTAAGGCTATTGCAAAACGCCTCTCCGCCGACGAGCAATCGGCAACATCAAATCATTAGACAATACCACAAAGTCACGCCCAACCTCTACAATAAATTTCCGATTCACTAAATGTTTACGACTAATTCTGACGAAGGCATCTGAGGCAATAGTATTTTCGACCGTCAAAAGCGTTTTAGCGAGCATTTTTCGCTTGCCCGTTGTGAAGTGGATGTGGGTATAATTAACTTCGCCCTCAAAATAGAGAATTTCATTGGCAAACAAAGTTGTGAATTTTCCCAACACAAACGGGTTTCCGAAGTAATTAGCAGTTTGTAACATGGCTATTAGGGCTATATATTTTAGAGATAAATGATGCAGTAAAATTGGTAGGAAACAGCCGAGAAATCAATGGGAAAAATACGGTATTGCGTACCGTATTTTTACGGTATTTTTTTGGTAAGTGGTTTATTTTATGAGGATTATGACCGAATAATAAGATTTTTTGGGAATGTGGGAATTAATATTTAGGTTTAAGGAGTTAAAATATTTTCACAATTTAAAAACCCCTAATATTATGGCTGGTAAGATAACAATGCCTGGTCTTGGTGTAGATCCAGGAAATCCTTCAAGAGTTATTCCTATAGATGCAATCACTTTTACTTTGAAT
>JANPGQ010000557.1:0-2510 GCA_031423975.1 Cytophagales bacterium
TGGCAAGAGTTTTATTGAATCGTACCAAGACGCTTTTAAAACGAGGTTTAGAGCAGCAGTATCTTACTCAAACAGAGGTTTATCAGGGCATAAAAGGCAAATTGGAAATAGGTCAATCTGTACGAAAAAATCTGTTTCAAAAAGGGTTGGCATTCTGTGAATATGATGAACTTTCGGTAGATATCTTACCCAATCAGATTTTGAAAACTACCTTGCAAAATTTGTATAAAACTGAAGGTTTGGAAGCAAGTTTACACCATGAAATCAAGTCAATTATTTGGCGCATGAATGAGGTGGGGGAGATTTTAATTACGGATGGGATTTTCAAGCAAGTGCGCATTCATCAGCATAATTCTTTTTATGACTTCTTGCTGAATATCAGCGAGTTAGTTTATCAAAATTTATTACCAAATCAAGAAAAAGGACATTTTAAATTCAAAGATTTTCTGCGAGATGAACGACAAATGGCGAGAGTTTTTGAGGAATTTGTCCGTAATTTTTATAAAATAGAAGTACCCGAAGCAAAGGTTTATCGGGAAGATGTACGCTGGAAACTGTCTGGAGAAAGTAATGCTTTTTTGCCCAAAATGCAGACCGATATTTCGATAAAATTGGGCGATAGAAAGTTGATTATTGATGCCAAATATTATACAGAAACTTTGCAGAAATATTACAATTCAGAGAAGATTCATTCGCAACATTTGTATCAGCTTTTTGCGTATCTCAAAAATCAAGAAAACCCAAAAGCTGAGGGTATTTTGATATACCCCACCACCGAGAAATCATTGAGCCTTGTATATACGCACGAGGGACATAAAATTAGGATTGAGACGCTGAATTTGAATCAGGATTGGCGAGGGATTAGGGGAGATTTATTGAAGATAATTCTCTAAATCTCCACCACAAAAACCCTATTCTTTACATTATATAAATACGATTTTTTCTGATTTTGAATGAAAATATTAACAATATTTGTTTGGTCTTCAAACATATCAATTAATACATTATTCTGAATTTTTGAGCCGTTAATGCTCTCATTTATAGGCATTTCTAAATATATCCACGTGGCTTCTCCTTCTTTTTCTTTCCCAATATAATTGATAATTAACTTCTGATTTTTTGGATTCGTTACCACAAAATGCTTTCGTATGTATGCCTCTACGAATGGGTCGTTTTTATCATTATTTTCCAAAACGATTTTCTTATTTTGATTCGTTTCTGACAGCACTTTTTGCAAATCATCCGTAAAAACTCTGAGACTAATTTCAAAGGTTTTAGATTTGGCATTATACCGCATTTCGGTAAGGCTGGTGTGAAAATCGTGTTTGAAAAGGAGAACGGAGAAAGGAGAACGGAGAAAGGAAGTATTTGTGAATAAAACTAACCCTAAAACCAAAAACCTGCAAGTGTTATTTAGACTTGCAGGTTTTTTTAACATTATATTTAATTGATTATCAGTCATTTTTGCAACAACTTTTGGGAGTAAGAAATGTTATCTAAAAATTTTAAAAATATCATTACCAAAAGCAAAGACCATCAGACCTAAAAGGATAACTGTGCCGACTTGTTGAGCAATTTCTTGGACTCTTACGGATGGTGTTTTGCCCGTAATCATTTCCCAAATCAAGAAAATGGCGTGTCCACCGTCAAGAGCTGGAATTGGCAAGGCGTTCATAAAGGCTAATGACATGGACAATAAGCCCGTAAGAAACCAAAAATTTGCCCAATCCCATTTTCCACCGAATATTTTAGCAATACCAACGGGTCCACTTACAGCATTAGAGGCTGAAACTTCCCCTTTAAAAATCTTTTTGAAACCTTTTAAATTTGTTCCCACCACTCCAAATGCTTCCACAAAACCAGCGTTGAAGGCTTGCCCAATGGTATAATCTTCGTGTGAAAGTTTCAAGAGTGGGTTCATGTTAAATCCCAAAGTAGCATCTTTCGAAACCGCAATGTTAAGGGTATCCAATCCTCCTTGTCTATTAATTACAACGGGGATACTTTTCTCTTTATTTACCTCCAAAATGGGCTTAACCTCTTGGAAAAAGGTAATCGGTTTACCATTCACACTTACAATTTTATCCCCTTCTTTCAAACCTGCCTTATAAGCTCCGCCACCGTCTGAAGGAACATTTTTTACATCAAAAGGAATTCCTTCTTGAATGAATTCTCCCTTTTTGCCATTAGCCAATTTATCTAAAAAGCCCGAAGGAAGCGAAATGTTCACTTTTTGACCATTACGTTCTACCACATAATTGGCTTCGTCTTCCATGATTAATTTCTGAGCATCTTCAAAGCGTTCTAAGGCTTTTCCATTGATTGTCAGAATTTTATCCCCAGATTTAAAACCAACTTCTTGGGCTAATTTTCCTGCATAAATACCTTGTTTATTTACTTCCGAAAGAGTTAGAAAATTATTTCCACTGGCATAACGAAGTCCCCAAAAAATAAGAACGCCCAAAATAAGGTTAACAATAATTCCACCCAACATCACGATAAGGCGTTGC
>JANPGQ010000558.1:0-1833 GCA_031423975.1 Cytophagales bacterium
CAATGAAGAGGATTTTGACCATATTTCACCTGCCTCTTTTGAACACATTAATCGTTTGGGCAAATACAATTTTAAGGCGGCCGCCGCAGCGGATGAAATCAAACTGGAAGAGAATGGATTGCGAGCTTTAAGAAAGCCTAAAAGTGGGTTTGGTTTTAAGAAAAACTAATAAGATAGTTGGAAACCGTATATTTTCGGCAAATTGTTATGAAAACCTCCTATTAGGTTAAGAGCATCAAAAATCATTTGCCCCACACTTTTTGATGCACTCCGATTATCAGATACTTCCAACGCCAGCTTTGAACGCTTTTAATCTTACAGTGAAGGAATTACTCCCGAACCCCCTAATTAACTGGACAAATTTTTCGTAAAACAAGTTTTAATAACTTTACGAAATTATGAGCAATCACAGACGCAATTGGAGTCTTTCAGAGAAACTCGAAGCTGTCCAATTAATGAAAAAAGAAGGGGTTGGCAAAACTTCTCGTCAACTTGAAATTTCGAGTACCACACTTTACAAATGGGAACGCCATTTTGATGAACATGGAGAGAAAGGACTTATTTTAAAACCTATTTCTGACAAAAATCCAGAACTCGAAAAGTTGAAAAAAGAGAACCACGAACTTAAAATGTTAGTGGCAGAAAAGGAACTAATCATTAGAATTCTAAACGAACTTCTAAAAAAAAGCCCTTAGCAAAAAACATCAGACTATCAGTGGCTAAGTGTTGTATCAACTTAGGAATCACTAAGAGTTTAGTGCTCAGAATCTGTGAAATTAGTCGAAGTTCTTTCTACTATAAACCTAAATTCGAGGCACTAAAAGTAGGGAGGTTTTTATCAACAACCACTACAAAAACAACTGGTGGCTACGATAATAATGAACTTGTTGTTGAACATATCAAGACCTTGTTAGCCGAACCTTTCGTTGATTATGGGTACTTAAAAGTCACGTTTTTCTTACGAGATGAGAAAAATTATATCATCAATCCTAAGAAGGTTTATCGTCTGATGAAGGCCAATGACCTTTTATGTACAGAAAAAGGCTCTCGTGAGTTCCCTAAACGGCAATGGGTAAAGGAATTAGTCCCAAAGCCAATTAGAGAATTTACTTACCGCATCGGCGGTCCGATTTGAGTTTGACATTAAGTATATTTACATTCAGGGTAAGAAATCCAATGCCCAAGTATTAACGGTCATTGATGTATTTTCTCGATGGAATATGGAACACATAATCAAGTGGAATATTCGTCAAGAGGATGTCATTATTTTATTCGACAAAATCTTTGAAAACTATGACTTACCAGATTCATTTTATGTCAGAAATGATAATGGCAGTCAATTCATTGCTGACTTAGTTCAACAGTATTTTCAAGATAAAAATGTCATTCAAGAATTTACCAAACCAGCTACGCCTGAGCAAAATGCTCATATTGAATCTTATCACAGTATCATGGAAAGTGTAGTCTGTAAACGATATGAATTTGATGATTTAACCGATGCAATTACTACCATGAATCAATTTAGAGAATTCTATAATTTCAAAAGAATTCACTCGGGAGTCAAATACAAAAGTCCATATAGATTCCTCTTAAACAGAGGCATAGATATGAAAAAACTAAAACTAACGAACTGAAAAATCTGTCCTAAAATTAGGGGGTTAAGCCATAATGACAAGATTCAAACAATCAGCTGCAATGCTTATAAATGCTTCACCAAAAGATGATTTTGATTGGTTATTTTTAATGCAACATTATGGTGTGCCAACAAGGCTTTTGGATTGGACTGAAAGTCCTTTAACAGCATTATATTTCGCTGTTGATAATGAAAATGAT